>CAYYAA010000212.1:0-1659 GCA_964469875.1 uncultured Bacteroides sp. | reverse complement strand
ATCATTCAAGTCCCGGTCATATGTTGTAATAACCTGATTGGGGTATTCAGAATGAGCCAAACCATTACGAATTGAATGTACTGCATACTGAGGAGTTTTATAATTCATGCCCAAATCGCCTGACTCCACGTAAGAATCTGTATTTTCGCACCAAGCTACTATATCATTGCGAGTAGCAGCGACACACTCCGGCTTACCTATGACTATATAATAGTATGGGGACTTCTCCTCAACAACAGTTCCACTATTATCAAGATACTCAGATGTCGCGCAGATAAACGCCACGCCATATGTATGCGACGCAGTGAGATTACGAATTTGCTCTTGATACTGCAATATATTGGGAGCAGCGCCCGGGCCTGTCGGGCTATATTTCATATCTGATATCAGCACAGCTACTTCATTTTTACTTGAGTCAATGTTCTTGATAATGCTCGCTAACATTGCAGGTATATGCGTATCTGTATTAGAGACAAACCCTCCTTCGTTCATCTTCTTACGAAAATCAGCGCAACTTATCGGAGAATCAATATCTCCTCCGTTAGACATCGTGTACATGTTTTTGTCAGAATATGGCAAAAGACCGGAAACCACAGACCAAACCGTTTTCTTGAAAACATTAGCCTTGTTCGCTCTGAAGAAGCCATTCATACTTCCTGATGTCTCTATATATAGTTTCACAGACTCCGGTCTTTGCGGGACAAAAGCTACGTAGTTCGTGTCAATAGGTGTACCATCCAAATCGAAATGTGGATCCTGAATAGAATTTATGTTACCTCCACATGATGCTATTCCCATCACCGCAAAGGTAACTACTATCACCAAGCCTGCAATTAACGTCAATCTTCCTTTCATGATATAAGTTTTATATTATTTTGCCATCATAAGGCATTATAAAGAGCGAAGAATTCCAGTTCGACAAACCAACCACAAAAGTCTTTCATGTGTCACAAGTAAGTTTCTCTTTATGTCGCAATGACAGTACTGATTTCTTTTTTCATTACTACATGAGCCATCTGTCTGGTCACTGGGTCTCCTTTTTGCAAAGTTAGTATCAATTTCTCAGAATACCGTAGAATCAAGATGAATTTATTTTTGAATTATTGCTATTTCTTTGATTATCTTTATAATTCCACGTTTAATTATATCGTTCTATTTAAATTAAGGCCAAGGTCAAACGTTAATATTAACGTCATACATCAAACTTGTCATTCAAAAAA
Organism: uncultured Bacteroides sp.; assembly: GCA_964469875.1. Taxonomy (GTDB): domain Bacteria; phylum Bacteroidota; class Bacteroidia; order Bacteroidales; family Muribaculaceae; genus CAG-873. The sequence continues at coordinate 439 of CAYYAA010000212.1, read as the reverse complement.
AACGCAGACAATTTGCCACAGTCCTTCTGATTGAGAACTACAGCTGAACTGATTCACATCCACTGATGCTCTTCTTGAAGAACGGCAGCTGCCATGAAGTATCACCCAACAGAGACAATAGGCTTTCCGAAGAATGACGACAGCATGGAAAGTGTTGAGATGGTGAAGTTATGCTGGCCACTGAGCCATTTAGTCACCTCACATGGACGTTTACCCAAAGCATCAGCCAACTGTTTGCGAGTAATGCCCTTTGCATCCATCAGCTCTACGATACGTTTGGATATGTCAAACGACAAATTCACTTCTGCTTTGATATCAGCAGGTACTGTTGTTTTAATCTTGTTATAAGATTCTCTTGCATCTCTCATATTTCAAAAGTTTTAATGAATCCGTTTTAAATATGATTGCTTTCCCGCAAAGTAACGGCAATTATTGAAAT
>CAYYAA010000211.1:0-1682 GCA_964469875.1 uncultured Bacteroides sp. | reverse complement strand
GCTTTGCCGTATCAGTTTTCCTGTGCAATATTTGAAACTATAAATAAAATTTGTAACTTTGTGGAAAATCTAATTCCCACGTTATGAATAAAATAGTATTGGCTACGGCAGCTATGGCAATGATGAGTGGCAGTTTGTTTGCTCAAGACGTTAAAGTCACTTGGCAAACATTGGGCAATAAGCCTTATGAGCAGAGCACTTATTACACCCAGCGCTTTACCGTAGAGTCTGACAAACCTTTTGCACGCTTGGCGTTTAATCAATTTGCCAAAAGTATGCGTTGTGATAACCCGGCTGATACCTTGATAGAAATTATCCCCGGCTATTACGCAATAGCTTCGCCGCGCTTCGCCAAGATGCGCCCCGGCGAAAAAGTGACTGTCGATGTCTTGACAGGTGGCTCTCTGCGCATCGTGGCTTATACTCCTGACGGTGTTCATGCTGTCAGTGCTGCGGGTAAGCCGCTCAAAACGTCTTTCAAACGTCTACCGATAATCAATAATCGCGAGCAATGGGCTGATGCCAAAGGCGACTATATGCCTTATGGAGGCAAGATATTTGACCGTAATGTGGAGTTGAAAGCTGACACCGTTGCTTCGGCGTATGATATTATCCCATCATATAAGAGCGTGAAACTTACCGGCGGAATGTCTCCCGTGCCTCAGCAGTTGGAATTTATTCCTATTAAGCCTGAACGTGCCGATTGGTATAGCATTACGATAAAGAATGGTCGCGGAGTACTCGAATGTGCGCCTGAAAGCCGTCGTCAGATTGAACGCCGATTCTTGCGTAACACCATTGGCAGGGGATACACCACAATACCTAATGCCGTTATTGAGGACTATCCCGATGCTGAATATCGTGCGCTTATGATTGACGTGGTGCGCAACTATTTGCAACCTTCAGAGCTTTATCGCATCATAGAGCTGATGGCTGACTATGGATTTAATATGCTCCATTTCCACTGCTCCGATGATGAGGCTTGGCGCCTTGAGATGCCGTCTTTGCCGGAGTTGACAAGCTATGGCAGTCGCCGAGGATATACGACAGACGAGAAGGATTTTCTCGCGCAAATCTACAATGGCAACGGTGACCCCAATGCAAAAGGACTGACTTCAAATGGCTACTTCTCTCGCCATGACTTCATAGCAATGTTGCAGCACGCGGACAGTCTCGGCATACAGGTATTGCCAGAAATCGAATCTCCCGGACATGCTCGTGCCGCAATAAAGTCAATGGAGAAACGCTATCGCGACACAAGCGATGTATCGTATCGTCTCATTGACCTCGCCGACACATCAAAATTCACGTCAGCACAAGCCTACCATGACTGCGTGATGAATCCCGCTCTCCCCGGCCCGTATAAATTTATGGAGACCGTTGTTAAAGACCTTATCGAGCTTTATCGAGAAGCCGGAGTGCGTTTGCCCGCCGTTCATATCGGTGGTGATGAGGTACCGTCAGGAGCTTGGAGCGGTAGCCCCGTGGCACAAAAATATATGTCTGACAATGGCATCAAGAGCGAGAAAGCGCTTCACGCCCACTTTGTCGAGCGCGTATGTGATATTTGCGCTAATCTCGGCGTGAAAATTTCAGGGTGGGAAGAAATCGCAAACGGACACTCTGAGGAATTTGACCGTCATATCTTGCCGAATGTCTACAGCGTAAACTTCTGGCACCCC
>CAYYAA010000210.1:0-1693 GCA_964469875.1 uncultured Bacteroides sp. | reverse complement strand
TGAAACTTGAAGTCGGTCACCCACCGGGCAACCCTATCTTCATGCTGACAGCTCGTTTCTTTGTCACTTTATTTGGTGGCACTGCCGCAAATGCCGCAATCGCTGTCAACTCAATGTCTGCCTTGCTTAGCGCAGCTACAATCCTACTGCTTTTCTGGACTATAACCCACTTAATCAAGCGTCTGATAGTACGCGATGATGCCAAAGAGATTTCGTGGTTGCAAACAGCAATCATCATGGGCGGCGGTCTGTGTGGCGCATTGGCCTATACGTGGAGCGACACGTTCTGGTTCTCGGCTGTCGAAGGCGAGGTTTATGCGTTCTCATCTTTCTGTACTGCCTTGGTCTTTTGGCTTATCTTGAAGTGGGAGAACCGTGCCGATGAGCTTCACAGCGACAGATACTTGATTTTAATAGCTTATGTAATAGGCGTTTCTATCGCAGTCCACTTGCTCAACCTATTGTGTATTCCCGCAATTGGTTTGGTTATCTACTTCAAGAAGTTCAAGAACGTCAACGCCAAAGGTTCTTTAGCGGCATTGGCGGTTTCTTGTGTTGTCGTAGGCGTAATCTTATATGGTCTTGTGCCGGGCTTTGTTGACACAGCGCAAACATTTGAGTTGATATGTGTTAACACTTTGGGCATGAGCTATAATATGGGCGTATTGGTCTACGCAATTCTCCTCATCGCGGTGATGTGCTGGACTATACGTCAACTTTATCGTCAAGAGAATGCCACTAAAATCAAGATTGGTTTCTTCTTGTCAATCGTGCTTTCAGGCATTCCGTTCATCGGCAGCTCTGCTCTTATCCCAACGATTATCATCCTCGGCTTGGCGGCTTACTTGTTCTTTTTCTGCCCCAAAGTTCCCATTAGAATCTTCAATATCATCATATTGAGCATCTTGGTTATCTTTATCGGATATTCATCTTATGCTCTGCTGCTTATCCGTGCAAGCGCCAATACACCGATGAACCAAAATGCGCCTGACAATGTGTTCACCCTCGCGTCATACCTCAATCGCGAACAGTATGGCGACCGTCCGCTATTCTATGGTCAAACTTTCGCCGAGACACTTGACACTCAGGAATATCCCGAAGACTCGGGCAACTACATCGTGCGTGTTGACGAATACGGTCGCCCAGCGACAAAACTCGTTGACGCATACTTGCGCGATGACCAAGGCTCTCCTTTCAACAATCCCAAGCGCAATTACACTAAGATTGTTAAGACCTCTCCCGACCAACCTGACCAATATGTTGAGGAATTGGAGACACCGGACTATAAGACACTCCCCGACCTCAATATGCTGTTCACCCGCATCTACAGCACACAACCCGACCACGTTGCCGCTTACAAGAGCTGGGCTTACTACTCAACACCCGATGTTAATGACATCCCGGCAGAAGTGCGTCAACAATGGGCCCAAAACGGCGCTGCTTGGCTCTATGAGGTCGCTCCTTACTTGACTCACCAAGACGAAATAACCACTGCTGTTGACGGTGACGGCAAGCCATACACTAAGATTACAGGCTGGAAACCCGGATTTGATGTCAACTTGCGCTACTTTGTCAACTACCAACTCAATCACATGTACTGGCGCTACTTCATGTGGAACTTTGCAGGTCGTCAGAATGACATTGCCGGCAACGGTGAGCCTCACCTCGGCAACTGGATTTCGGGCATTCCCTT
>CAYYAA010000209.1:0-1745 GCA_964469875.1 uncultured Bacteroides sp. | reverse complement strand
CGATATCAATATCAGGCAAGGAGATACGGTCGGGGTTAAGAAAACGCTCAAACAGTAAGTCATATTTCAGAGGGTCAATCTGTGTGATGCCTAAGCAGTATGCGACAACCGAGCCGGCAGCAGATCCACGACCGGGACCGATGCTGACGCCTAATTCTTCACGACCAACGCGTATAAAGTCTTCCACAATCAAGAAGTATCCGGGGAAACCCATCGTCTTCATGATGTGCAGCTCAAAGTTGATGCGCTCGTCGATGTCGTGGGGTAGGGGAGTGCCGTAGCGCTTGGCTGCACCGTCATAGGCGAGCTTGCGCAGGTAGTCGGCTTCAAATTTTATGCGGTAGAGCTTTTCGTAACCACCGAGTTTGGCAATTTTGGCGTTGGCGGCTTCTTCGCTTAGCACCACATTGCCGTGCTCGTCTTGCGTAAATTCATCGAACAGCTCCTTTTCGGTGATGCGTTGGCGATATTCCTCCTCGCTGCCAAATTCCTTTGGTATCTCAAAGTTTGGCATAATCGGAGCATGGTCGATGGAGTATTCCTCTACCTTATCATATATATCGAGTGTGTTTGACAGGGCTTCAGGGATGTCGGCAAAGACATTGTTCATCTCCTCTTGTGTCTTCATCCACTCCTGCTTGGTGTAAAGCATACGGTTCTCGTCGTTGAGAGAACGGTTGGTCGAAAGACAGATAAGGCGGTCATGTGCCTCTGCATCTTCTTCGTTTACAAAGTGGACATCATTAGTGGCAATGAGTTTGATGTTGTATTTGCGAGCAAGCTCGATGAGCTGTCCCTCGATGTTGCGCTGTATTTCATATACATTATGGTTAGCGCGTGGCACTGTCGCTTTGTGACGTTGTAACTCTATATAATAGTCTTCGCCGAAAATGTCATGCCACCATTTCACTTGCTTGTCAGCTTCTTCATAGTTGCCGGCTTGCAACAAGCGCGGTATCTCGCCGCCGAGACAGGCTGAACATATTATCAAGCCTTCGTGATGCGCAGCAAGTTGCTGCTTATCGGTACGAGGGTGGGAGTAGAAGCCTTCGGTCCATGCTTGTGAAACCAATTTAATAAGGTTTTTATAGCCGGTGCGGTTCTTGGCTAATACTATAAGGTGTCTACCGGTGTCTTTCTTGTCTACGTGCTCGTGTAGAGATTCGAGTGCAACATACATCTCACAGCCGATGATAGGCTTGAACGGCTTTTTGCTCTTTGCCTTTTCTAAGGCTGCGGTAGCTTGGACTATCTCATCTTCATTTCCTGAGTCTTTGGCTTTGGCGAGAGCGGCTTCTGCATCTTTGACCGCATCTTTAATCTTACCGTTCTTTTTCTTTACATAATTAATAAATTCTTTTATGCCGAACATATTGCCATGATCGGTCAAGGCAATGCCCGGCATGCCGTTGCCAATGGCTTTATCGACCAATGCGGGGATTGATGCTTGACCATCGAGCAACGAATATTGAGTGTGTACGTGGAGATGTATAAAAGGTTGCATTAAATTCTCTGATATTTTAGACCTCAAAAGTACAAAAAATATAGCGAAGTCCAAAGACAAAAAATATAAACGTCTATAGAGTGATTAGACGTGTTCAATTGAATGGTCAACTAAATGAGCAAATTTTGCTCAAAATAGTTGACTATTGTATGTTGTTGATAGCTAAAACAATGTATATGTCTCTAACAGAAATTAACTACAAAGCTGTTGCATTTTCTTGTCAAAAAATTTGGAGGTATCG
>CAYYAA010000208.1:0-1769 GCA_964469875.1 uncultured Bacteroides sp. | reverse complement strand
CGACTTTTAGCCAAAACCGGGTAAAAAAGTCGAGTTTTGGCTAAAAGTCGATATGATTTTTTTAGACAATAAAAGCCTACTGAGTCATGCGTATTGTGATTTTTCGGCTCAAAATTAGTTGTTAGTACGACTCGCTTTCGTTAGGGAAGTCTGAGGTCTTTACGTCGTCGATATAGCGTGACACTGCCGTGTTGATAGCATTGCCAAGGTCGGCATAGCGACGAAGGAATTTAGGCGAAAAGCCTTTGTTGATGCCGAGCATATCGTGCATCACCAAAACTTGACCATCTACGCCACCACCTGCACCGATGCCAATAACAGGGATTGACACCTCACTCGCTACACGAGCGGCAAGCGAGGCTGGAATCTTCTCCAAAACCATAGCAAAGCATCCTATTTCCTCGAGCATCTTAGCGTCTTGGATGAGCTTGTTGGCTTCAGCTTCCTCTTTAGCGCGCACGGCGTAGGTGCCAAATTTGTTAATAGATTGCGGGGTGAGGCCGAGGTGTCCCATGACAGGAATACCGGCACAAAGAATGCGCTCTATAGATTCGCGTATTTCAGAACCGCCTTCGATTTTGACAGCCTCTGCGTGGCTCTCTTTCATGATGCGTATTGCCGAAGCAAGAGCCTCTTTAGAGTTTCCTTGATATGTACCGAAGGGAAGGTCAACAACGACCAATGCGCGCTGAACGCCTTTGACAACGCTCTTTGCGTGATATATCATCTGGTCAAGAGTAATAGGCAGGGTTGTCATGTTACCCGCCATCACATTAGAGGCTGAATCACCAACGAGAATAACATCCATGCCAGCTTCGTCTATAAGTTTTGCCATCGAATAGTCATAAGCTGTCAGCATGGCGATTTTCTCGCCTCGTTGTTTCATTTCTGTTAAGCGTATGGTCGTAACCTTACGCTTATTGTCTACTGTGTTGGTTGACATTTTGGTTAATTTTTTATATTTCCGAGGGCAAAGTTAGTGATTAATCATGAAATAGTCGGCTTTCTTAGGTTTTTTTTGTAATTTTGTAAGATGCTATCAGTTTGCTGTGCATCTATTTACCTTTAACCAATTGACAAGATGAAGATTATAAACTTTGCAGAGCAACCGTCACTGATGAGTCAGTATCTTTTGGAGATGCGTGACGTAACAGTGCAGAAAGACCCCATGAGATTTCGTCGCAACCTTGAACGTGTCGGTGAAATCATGGCTTACGAGATTAGCAAAACAATGCTTCACAAGACTGTTGACGTGACAACGCCATTAGAGACTGCCAAATGTCAGACTCTCGATGAGAAGGTTGTGCTTGGCACTATCTTCCGCGCCGGTGTTCCGTTCCACCAAGGCTTTCTGCGCTATTTTGACTATGCTGAGAACGCTTTCGTGTCAGCATACCGCAAATATAAGGAGAAAGAGAATTTTGACGTGTGCATTGAGTATTTGGCATCACCAAAGCTCGATGGCAAGACTTTGATTCTTTGCGACCCGATGCTTGCCACAGGCGCATCTATGGAATTAAGCTACCGTGCACTGTTGACAAAAGGCACTCCGGCTCACATCCATATCGCCTCAGTCATTGCCTCTCGTCAGGCTATCGAATACATCAAGAGCGTAATGCCCGAGAACACAACTATCTGGGTTGGCGTGATTGATGATAAATTAAATGCCCACAGCTATATCGTGCCCGGCTTGGGCGATGCCGGTGACCTCGCTTACGGCGTCAAGGAGTAAGGCGCACAACGCTCAGCCATGCCTCAGCCTCGCATAA
>CAYYAA010000207.1:0-1899 GCA_964469875.1 uncultured Bacteroides sp. | reverse complement strand
AGAAATTCTCCGGCAAGAAGATTCAGTACTTCGACCCCGAACTCAACGAAAGCTATACCCCCTACGTTATCGAGACATCTATCGGCGTTGACCGTATGTTCTTGAGCGTACTCTGTTCAAGCTATGAAGAGCAAGTGCTCGAAGGCGGTGAAACTCGCGTCGTGCTCCACTTGCCAGCGCCACTCGCGCCCGTTAAATGCGCCGTCATGCCTTTGGTTCGCAAAGACGGTCTGCCCGAAAAAGCTCGCGAAATCGTTAACGACTTGAAGTTTGACTTCTCTACACACTACGAAGAAAAAGACTCTATCGGCAAACGCTATCGCCGCCAAGATGCAATCGGAACACCCTACTGCATCACCGTAGACCATCAAACTTTGGAGGACAACACAGTGACCCTGCGCGAACGCGACTCTATGGAGCAAACTCGCGTCAACATCTCTGACCTCCACCGCCTTATCCATGACAGCGTGAGCATGAACGCTCTGCTGCGCAAACTCGGTTAATCGACTGACCCGGCGACAGTGTCTGTCAGACACCTCGCGGTGCAGATTTTTGACTTATAACTGACTTTAATGTGTAGGGCGACAAAAATGCCCTACACATTAAAAACAGTAATAGAAATCAGACAGATACTCGCAATTTACAGCAAAATCTAAACCAATCAAAATTATGGACGCTATCAAGAAATATTCAGGCTGGATTATCTTAGGTGTTATCCTTATCGCGATTTTGGCATTGTGCGGAACAACTTATAACTCTATGGTCACTCTCGACCAAGAAGTTGACCAACAATGGGCAAAAGTTGAAGTGCAATATCAACGTCGTCTTGACCTTATCCCTAACCTCGTAGAGACAGTCAAAGGCTACGCCTCTCACGAGAGCGAGACATTCCAAAAAGTCACCGAAGCTCGCGCCGGACTCTCTAATGCCTACAACGATGCTAAAGCTCTCGAAGGCACTGAGACAAGTGACACTCAGAAATTCAACCAATACAATAGCGCACAAGCTGACCTTAACCGCGCATTCAACATCTATGTAAATGCCGTTACAGAAGCATATCCCGAGCTCAAAGCCGACACACAATTCAAAGACCTCCAAACACAACTCGAAGGAACTGAGAATCGTATCGCTACAGAGCGCGGACGTTACACAGAGGTAGTAAAAGATTATAATGTCAAAATCAAACGCTTTCCTGCAAACATCTTTGCAAATATCTTCGGATTTCAAGCTAAACCTCAGTTCCAAGCTGAGACTGCCGCTCAATCCGCTCCGAAAGTGTCTTTCTAAAAAACAATAATGAAGAAATTACTCTTATTTGTAGCAACCGTTATCACCATGATGGCTTGCTCAACAGGCAGCGGTACGACGTGGGAAGAGTACAGCGACTGGCGTGAACTAAACCAAGAATGGCTTGCCGAGATGGAAGCCAAAACAGACGAGAACGGTGAACTATACTATCAACGCTTCAGCCCGTCATGGGACCCCGAAGTTTATGTGCTAATGCACTACTGCAACGACCGCAGCGAGACTGAAGGCAACCTTACACCGCTATACAACAGCACAATTGATGTTCGTTACAATCTATATAACTGCAGTGGTGACACCATTGACTCATCACTGAGTTTGACCACTTACGGTGACGGCATCGGTCGCTTCCAATTAAGCAACACTATCAAAGGCTGGGCTGTTGCAATGGAGAATATGCGTTGCGGCGATAGTGTTGAGGTGATTATTCCTTACGGCTTAGCTTACGGCTCAACAGGCTCAACCTCAATCTATCCCTACTCCAACCTCAAATTCAACATCCGTCTTGTTGACATACCATTATACGAATTAAAACCGTAATCGGTAACAGCAACGATACACTCCCCGGGCAACACATTGTCCGGGGATTTTTTT
>CAYYAA010000206.1:0-1993 GCA_964469875.1 uncultured Bacteroides sp. | reverse complement strand
TAGCCTTGCGAAATTACTCCATGCGACCGTATTTCATCTCATCGCCGTTGGCATCGTACTGCTTACGTTTTCCGACAGCAGGTTCTGTGAGCGTTATGCGATAAACTGCAGTGTGCGATAAACTGCGTTCTACAGCCGCATCAAAAGCATCCATATGACTTGGAAGAAAACGTTCCGAAACTGCTTTCAGCCCCTTGACTTGTTCGTCGCGGTCGGTTACGAGTTTTACAACTCCTTTTGCGGTAGCCGAGCGGAATTCAAGGGTAAAACTGCCGTCCTTCGGACCGACTATTGGTTTACATTTGCTTACCGCACTCAGCCAAACAACCGGATTTGTCGCCAAAATGTCGGACTTCTTACCTCCTTTAGCGCAATGGAAATAGAAAGTTTTGTCATCGGTCATAGCCAATGACAAAGGAACTGCATACGGTTCACCGTCAGGAGTAACCATGCTTACTGTGATATACGGAGCCTTGGCAAACACTTCTTTGAGTGCCCACTCTTCCGGCATTTCTCTGCTAACTTTTCTCATGCTACAAAGGTAGACAAAATATCAATACAAATCTGGATATGAGAAATAAATTTAGACGGTGGATTAAAAATGCTATATCAAAATTGGGGAAATGAATGGGCCATAGCAAATGTAGTGTTAACCATAGACTTTGGCAGTTTTTTTGAGTGTTTGCTTAAAATAACCTTAAAATAATTGACTCTCAATTTGTAGAGTCAATTATTTGTATTATCTTTATGTGCTCCTATGTTATATATAGGCATGTTTGTACGAGTGAAATGTTTAGAAAAAATGTTCTTCGAGCACATCACTCGTGACGACAGAACATTCAGCCGCTTCTTATAAACCGAGATAAAGTTACGTATGGACAATAGAGCAAATAATGAATGGCAAAAGATGGTGAGTGGTGAGATTTACAATGCCGCCCACCCTACTCTTATTGACAAGTTGATAGCTACACGCGAGAAAATATACGAGTTCAATCAGCTGCGCCCAACACAACTACAAGAGCAACGTGCCGTTCTGAAAGATTTGTTAGGCTCTTGTGGTGAGACAATTCTCATCAACCAACCCTTTCGTTGCGACTATGGTTGCAATATCCACGTCGGCGAACGGTTCTTTGCTAATTTCAACTTCACAGTGCTCGATGAGGCAACGGTGACAATTGGCGACGATGCGTTTATCGGTCCGAACGTAAGTATATATACAGCCTGCCATTCAACTGACGTAGCAGAACGTAACACGCGTCGAGAGTGGGCAGAGCCTGTAACAATAGGCGACAACGTTTGGATTGGTGGCTCAGTAACCATCTTGCCGGGCGTTACTATTGGCAACGGAGTAACAATCGGAGCCGGTTCTGTCGTCACCAAGGATGTCCCTGATAATGTTGTTGTGGTCGGAAATCCGGCACAAATCATAAAGCACCTGAAATAGTTATGAGAACGATATTTACATTTTTGTTAACTGCATTTATCTGTCTAACGGCAGCTGCAAAAGGGACAATAACGAAGCATGCGCAAGAGGTGGTCAATGGCTACAACTTCTTGTTGTATGAACCCGAAAATACGAGCGAAAAATTGCCGATAATTGTTGCATTGCACGGAGGTAGTGTTTGTGGCAATAACCTTGATATGGTTGACAACTTTGGGACAATGGATGCTTTGGAATCGGGCATGGAATTGAGCGCCTATGTCATTGCGCCACAAAATAGCTCACGCAGTGATTGGTCGGCTGATAAAATAATGAATATTGTGAATTATGTAGCTGAGCATTACAGTGTAGACACAAACAGAATTTCTGCAATAGGTATGAGCATGGGGGCTTATGGTGTCGCAGATTTAATAGCTGCTTACCCCGATAATATTGCCGCCGGAATAGTTTTGGGCGGTGGATTGGCACATGGCGATGCCGCTAATCTCAACAAAGTGCCACTGTGGATTATTCGTGGGCTAAAGGATAGAGAAGAAGCGATTGCTCGTACCG
>CAYYAA010000205.1:0-2007 GCA_964469875.1 uncultured Bacteroides sp. | reverse complement strand
GGAGGAGTTTCAGAGAGGCACTTTGAGGGGGATCAATGAATAATCGGAGACGAATTGAAAAGGCAGGACGAATTACTTTAACTCATTATAAAAATAAATAGAGAGAACGTAACAAACTAATTCATATGATTACATCTAATAACAAACAACTCGCCGATATACTAAAATCTATTGACGAAGGAAATACTCAACTTCCCGACTTTCAACGTGGCTGGGTGTGGGAAGATAATCGCATTCGTGCTCTTATCGCTTCTATAAGCAATGGATATCCCATAGGCGCTGTCATGTTTTTGCGAACTGGCGGAGACAACGTACACTTCAAATCCCACTTATTTGAGGGAGTGGATACATCCAAAGAATCAGTCAAGCCGGATCATTTGGTGCTCGACGGTCAGCAGCGCAACACCTCCATTTACCGTTCCATGTATTCTAAAAAGGTGGTGGAGACTGTAGATAGCAAGAAGAAACCTATCAAACGTTTCTACTACATACATATCCCGACTTGTCTAGATAGTCTCACGGATCGTATAGATGCCATTATTTCAGTACCGGAAGACCGCATCATACGTGAGAATATTGGTCGTGATATCAAGTTGGATTTATCTACTCAAGAAAAAGAATTTGAGCAACACTATTTTCCATTAAATATAATCTTTGATGGTAATGCAATGATGCAGTGGCAACGCAAATACACTCGCTACCACAACAACGATGAAGTAGATAACAACTTTGATAGATTTTACGATTCTGTTATTGCCCCGATGTCTCAATATCAAGTCCCGGTAATAGAGTTAGGGAACGACGTTCCCAAAGAGGCTGTTTGCCAGGTCTTTGAAAACGTAAATCAGGGAGGTGTTTCTCTGACTGTTTTTGAGCTTGTTACCGCCACATTTGCTGCTGACAACTTTGAACTCCGCGAAGATTGGAAGTTAATATGGAATGAGTTAAAGCACAATAAGCTTATTTCATTCAAAAACTATGTTTCTTTCAATGGCACAGATTTTCTTACAGCCATTACTTTACTTACAAGCTACTTGAAATTTCAAGCAGGTAGTAGCAAAGCTGTAAGTTGTAAGAAAAAAGATGTTCTTCGTCTTACGTGTGCTGAATATAAAGCCTATCGGAACCGTCTGCTGGATGGATTGCATGACGCTTTAAAGTTTATTCAGGAGCAACGCATATTCACGTCAATCGACCTACCTTATACCAGTCAACTTATTCCGCTTTCTGTGGCTTTTACTGTCAACAAAAACATTTGGTTCAATCAAACCAATCGCCGGAAATTGGAACAATGGTATTGGTGCGGTGTATTCGGTGAACTGTATGGCGGCGCTAATGAAACACGATTTGTAACAGACCTACAAGGCTTATTCGCATGGGTGGCAGATGATAATCAAAAACCAGATACCGTGGAGCGTTCCAACTTCCATGCTTCTCGCCTGCTTCGTCTTTATACACGTAATTCAGCTGCCTATAAAGGTGTAATGGCGCTGATTTTAAAGAATCATGCCCGCGACCTCATGAGTAACCAAGAGATGGATTTCACTTTCTATCTTAATGACCCTACCGACATCCATCATATTTTTCCGCAAAACTATTGTATAAAGCAGGGCATCGATATCGCATTATGGAACTCGGTTATCAATAAGACTCCTATTTGTGCTCGCACGAACCGCATTATCGGTGGCAACGCCCCTTCGATATACCTTTCAAGTTTGGAGCGCAACCATGATATAAAACCTGATGACCTGAATTCAATACTCACTACTCACGTAGTTGATGTAGATGCCATTAGAGCTGACAATTTTAATCTCTATTTTGAGAAACGACGTCAAGGCCTACTTGATTTGATTGAAAGAGCTACTGGCAAACCCGTTTCTGGAAGAGACGAAAAGCCTGAGGAACTGACCGAAGAGGAAAAGACTGAGGTTGATGTGATAGATGAGTAATAAGAACTTCGTGATAAAAAAAGAAAAAAAACAGATATGAAATACCGAAAAATACTCT
>CAYYAA010000204.1:0-2040 GCA_964469875.1 uncultured Bacteroides sp. | reverse complement strand
CCAAAATTTGCATAGGTCGGGGATTTTGTGTAACTTGCAGCTATAACTGATGTATTGATTTATGGATATCTTAGACTTTTTAAACGATATACTTTGGACTTATGTCTTGATTGCTGCGTTATTGTGTGCCGCTTTATGGTTTACATTTAAAACCAAGGGCGCGCAATTTCGCATGATGGGCGAGATGTTGAGGCTGCTTTGCACATCGGGAAAGCGTGATGGCGAGGCTTCATTAGGCAACGAGCATCATCGTGTGAGTTCTTTTCAGGCTTTTGCGGTCTCTATTGCGAGTCGTGTAGGCACGGGAAATCTTGCCGGTGTAGCTACAGCTATAGCTATTGGTGGTCCGGGCTCAATTTTTTGGATGTGGCTTATAGCCTTGCTTGGTTCAGCCTCGGCATTGATTGAATCTACTTTGGCACAGTTGTTTAAAATAAAAGGCACGGATTCGTTTCGCGGCGGCCCTGCTTATTATATCCAAAAAGGCTTAAATAAGCGTTGGTTTGCGGTTATTTTTGCTATCCTTATCTCGATAACATTCGGCTTGGCATTTAATTCTGTGCAAGCTAACACGATAGTTGCAGCATCGACATTGACATGGGGCGCAAGTCCGCTGTGGGTGGGCATTGTGTTGAGTGCGATGACATTGATTATCATTTGGGGTGGCATTAAGCGCATCTCTCGCTTCAGTGAGATAATAGTGCCGATAATGGCTGTGTTCTATCTCGTTTTGGCATTAGTTGTCGTTGTGATGAATCTTGACAAGATACCATCAGTTCTTACCCTAATTTTTGAAGAAGCCTTCACCGGCGATGCCGTTCTCGGTGGTGGCATGGGGATGGCTTTGCTTATGGGCATCAAGCGTGGACTGTTCAGCAATGAGGCAGGCATGGGTTCTGCGCCTAATGTTGCTGCTACGGCTTCGGTCAGTCATCCTGTGAAGCAAGGTCTGTTGCAATCTCTCAGTGTTTTTACTGATACCATTATAATCTGCTCATGTACAGCGTTTATAATTTTGATAAGTGGTCTTTACACGTCAGGTGCGCAAGGCATTGAGCTCACGCAGGTGGCGCTTGAAAGTGAAGTAGGCAGTGCCGGCTCGACATTTGTTGCGATTGCGATATTCTTCTTTGCCTTCACCAGTATAGTGTCAAACTATTATTATGGCGAAACAAATCTGAAGTTTATCCGCAATAGTCAATGGCTTGTCAATGTGTATCGTTTATGTGTATCGGCAATGGTATTAATAGGCAGTCTCTCGACATTAGACTTTGTGTGGGCATTTGCAGATTTGACAATGGCACTTATGACCATTTGCAACCTTATAGCGATAGCGTTGTTGGGCAAATATGCAGTACGTTGTATTGAGGATTATGTTAGTCAGCGTAGAGCAGGTAAAGACCCGGTTTATCGCAGTACAACCATTCCTGAAATTTCAGATAAGACTGAGTGCTGGAGTGAGGAACAATAGGTTATATCATAAAATTCGATACATACGTCTTGTAGGTGCATTCATGTCTCGATTGCTTTGGAAACTAAACGCATTCTTATGATAAAATCTAAGTGTTCTGTCGTCTTTAAGAGCATCTACCGTGATAAATTGGCATCCGGATTGTTTATGCTTAGAAAAAGTATCAGCTACAAGATCTATTATTGATGACCCAATCCCATTACTTTGGAACTCTTTGATTGTACCAAGATGGCCTATATTTATTGCTGGATATGAAGATTGGCGATTTAGGAAGTCTACAGCGTCCTCATCTGCTTCAATTCGTAGGTCGTCAATAAAATCGGCCTTCTCAGTTTGGCTACCAATCATAAGAGCATCGTTCATAAGGGTAAATGCAGCGACAATTCTACCGGAATCAATAAATGCACAATATGCCGATAAGTAATGATGTTCTACGCATTCTTTGACTTCAAGGTGAAAGAATTTATCGAGTTTTTCTACACCACATGAAAAAGCAGACATATTTTCATAGTCTGCATCCGTCATTAGTCTTATTTTAATTTGGGAATTAATATCCAAGGAGCGGGTTT
>CAYYAA010000203.1:0-2050 GCA_964469875.1 uncultured Bacteroides sp. | reverse complement strand
CCTTTACTATGGCGTGTAGATATGATAATTAGTATATTTCAAACGTAAGGTAGGATTAGAAAGGTGGTATTATAAAACAATGATTACGCAAAATTTAAATACTTTTTCAAAAAAAAGTATTTAAAATCAGAAATTAGTTTGTATATACGTGCGTAAATTCGTATTTTTGCACTGAGAAATTGTACATTAGGTGTATTGAATTTAGTTGATATGTCGTCAATAATTAAAATATGTGTCGGGAACGTTATCTCATGAACATATCGAGCCAGTTGGCACTCTTGCAGTATAGGGCTCAAAATGAATCAAAGTTAACTCTACAGAATACGAACGTTCTTGCGGAGGATTTCTATTGTGCTCTGCTGAATTGCATGTATGGGTGGAACCTTGTTAACGCTAATGGTAATGTTCAAAATGTAGAAGGTATTGACTTGATAGATACCTGCGGCAAACTATTCATTCAGGTATCAGCCACAAGAACAGCAACCAAAGTGAAACATTCACTTGAAGAACTGAAGGATAATCCTAAATATAAAGACTATCGTTTCAAGTTTTTGGCTATAACAGGTAAGGCTGATAATTTACGTAAAGGTACATTTACGGCTCCCGGGGGTATTTCATTCGATCCGCATTCCGATGTAATGGATATTACCAGTCTGTTGAGTGTGGCTAAGCACATGAATATTGACAAGCTTGCAGAACTCAATGCCTTGGTGGATAAAGAACTTGGTGTTCTGGGGCAGACGACTGTATTCTCTTCAGGTTTAAGCTATGTGGTGAGCAAATTGTCAAGCGTATGTTTGGAAGACTCAGAGGTGGTATTTGATATGAAGGAATATCGTATTGACGAGAAGATCAAGCTCAATGATATTGGCTATTGGGAAGATATTATTGGTGATTACAAGATATATGTCAAACAACTTCGTGACATCTACTCTGAATATGACCAGCTAGGGCAGAATAAAAGTCTCTCTATACAGGAAACATTGAAGACCATCTATCGTAGGAGTAAACGCAAAGCTCAAGGCGAAGAACTTTTCGATATTGTCCAGGAGGAAGCTTTCGACATGATAAGAGACATCGAAGATACAAATATGTCGGAAGACGAGGTCAAAATGTATCTGCGGATTATTCTGGTGGATGCGTTTATTGAGTGTCAGATTTTCGAAAAACCAATTTAATTATGTTAATGCCAGATCATATAAAACCAGAAAACAGTATTTACTACAATGGTGCATTGGTGCTGCAGAAACTGCAAATAGCGCAGCGCATATCACTAACAGAATTATACTGTAAGGTGAGAGAAGAGAGAAACATGAGTTTCCCCACTTTTCTTCTATGTCTGGACTGGTTGTATCTGATTAATTGCGCAGTAGTATCATCAGGGGAGGTAATATTATGTTCATAAAGTCACTTCGAATATATACACCACAACAGGAAATACGCAATATCCAGTTCCACAAAGGACTCAATCTCATCGTAGATGAGACTGCAGGCGGACAGGAAACGGGAAACAATGTGGGCAAGACAACTGTACTCAGACTGATTGATTTCTGTCTGGGCAAGGACGGTGCGAGCGTATATGTTGATCCTGAAAATAAGCGTCTTGTTAACGAGGACGTCAAGAACTTCTTGATTGACAACGATGTGCATGTAGAGTTGATTCTGACCGATGCCGATGAGGAGAACAGCGTTGTGATATGCAGAAACTTCCTCGCACGTGCAAAGGCAGTTCGTACTATTAATGGCACTCAGTTTACAGAGAAGGAGTTTGAGACAGAACTTGGTAAGGCAATTCTAGGCTTGAATGTGCAGAAACCAACTTTCCGTCAGGTTATATCTCATAATTTGCGTATCGAAGATTTTCGTTTGGCAAATACTATGAAGACTTTGGATCCATATACCTCGAATCTAGAGTATGAAATACTATATCTGTATATGTTTGGCTGTCATGTAGAATCAGCAGAGGAAAGACAAAACTTACTTAAGGACCTGGAAACTCAGACCAAGTTTAAGAGGAAGTTGGAAGGTCGTCAGGGCAAAGGTGCTTATC
>CAYYAA010000202.1:0-2056 GCA_964469875.1 uncultured Bacteroides sp. | reverse complement strand
ATTCAACTTGCAAAGGCATAAAGTCAACGCCTTCGCCGGCTTCCTTAGCCGAAACAACAGTTGCGAGCAACATAGTGTTGCCCATGCGCAACTCAACCGCTCCATCGGCTTGCTTTGCTAACTTACCGGTCTCAAGTGTAATCTCGCGACCGTCTGCGAGCACGATGGTTTTCTTAATTGGGTTCATAAATTTTATATATCTTATTTTCTTCTTTTAATTCGCGCAAAGGTAATAAATAAATGTGAAATCTGCAAAAACTTGAAATTAAATGCGCTGTTTTAGCCAAAGTTGGATTGTTTCAACGCTTTTTGCAACAAGATTAATATTGTAGCGCTACGTTGTCCACCCAAAGTGTCAGGCCGAGAGTGCCGATGTAGGCTTCGCCGCTTCCGGCAGAGAACATGACGAGCATGTGTGTCGGTGTGGTGTCGGCAGATGCCCAACCGTCTTCGTGAACGGGCACCATCTTGCCTTTGGAGTTGCGAGCGTAGTAGCTTTTTGATTCCGGTATTAGCCCCATGTATGACTTGTAGAAAGATTCGCCGGTGATGTCGCCGTAGTGGAGCTTGAGCTGATGGCCGTTGACCCATCCGGAGGTTGATTTTGAGTAGCGTTCGCGACCGGTAGCTACTCGTTTGGCGTGGATGTTGCCTTTGGCATCCTCGGTGCGATGTTGCAGTATGATATAAGCCTCGGCGGTGTCAGAGCCTTTGTATGTTCTTTTAGAGCCGAATCCTGAAGAGTAGACGCGCTCCCCGGAGTTTGGTATTGTCACTTTGTAGTCAAATGTCAGTGATTTGGGACGTCCTGTGAACGGTATGCCCATTTCCATTTTTGCGTATGGGTCGCTTGTTGAGGTGATAGGTTCTAACATCTCGCCGAGAAATATTGATCCTGCGACAACGACGTCAATATTGATGACTCCTACGGCTTTGCAGTGTTCCATCAGTGTTGTCATTTTGCAGCATTTGCCGCCGGATTCTCGAGTGTCGGGGAATACGGCGTTGCTTGTTTTGGTTATGCCCATGACGTGCGCCATGACGTTAGATGTCGCCCATTGAGAGCCGCCGCGGTTGCTGTATGCAGAGTTGTTTGTGATTGTTGTGGTAGGCGCAATTTCATAAATGGTTTTAGTTTGACCGCCAATAATGCGAGATTCGCAGATTTTGCGTGTTACCCATTGTTCAAAGTCACCGTAACGCAGTTTGTCTGAGTGTTCGGCTTTAAGAGGCAGTGATAGTGAGATAGTAAGCAGAAGCAGTGATAAATATTTCATTCGTAAACCTGATTTTGGGTCGGCAAAATTACGAAATAATGACATATCAGTCACTGTTGTTGGTGTCATTTGGCTGTTTTTGGTATAGAAATAGGATATTTAGACCAATATAAGCCCGCGCGGAGATTGCCGGCGCGGGCTTATTGTGAGTATTAATGATGCGCAAGGTCATCAATGAAGTCTTGCATGTCCTGCTCGTGGTCGGCTTCCTCGGCGAGGATAGTTTTGGCGAGGCTGTTGGTGATGTAGTCAGCGCCTTCGGTGATTTGTGCGAGTTCTTGATAGCGACGCATTGCGCACTCTTCGGCTATGAGTATTGTGTGCAGAAAATATTCGGCATGGAACGAAGTCGGGCGGTCGTAGACGCAGCGTGCGCGTTCAGTCCATTCCATGGGAGTAAGCACCGGGATGCCGCCTAACTCAATGATGCGGTCGGCGACAAGTCCGGCGTGGCGCAGCTCGTCATCAGCATGTTCGTTAAACTCTTTTTGTAGGTCTGTGCGTTGCAGACCTGTTACCATTTTAGCCGCGGTCCAATATTGATAATAAGCAATCCACTCCTCGGCGAGGGCGGCGTTGAGTTGGTCAATGACTATTGACACTTCGATTTTGCCTTCGAGCAAGGCTACACTTTCTTTTGCCATAGCTGTTGAATTTTAGATGTTAAACAGTTGATGTTGGTGCTAAAACATTAAGTTGGAGTAAAAGGTTCGGAAAAAATCGTTAACTTTCCGAGTTTGTCACTTTTGAGGGTTATAGCTTTGGCTGTCAATAGTTTA
>CAYYAA010000201.1:0-2060 GCA_964469875.1 uncultured Bacteroides sp. | reverse complement strand
ATTTACACAAAAAAAGGAGTAAAGCAGCATCACGCGCTTTACTCCCGGTTATTATCTAATTTGCTGTTTCTTTTATTTTGCAACAAAAGTAATAGGAAGGGCGAAAGATACATCTATTGCCTCGCCATCTTCGTTCAATCCAGGCTCCCATTTCGGCATAGCCTTGATTATGCGTATTGCCTCAGTGTCAAGGCTTTCGATAGACTCTGACTTCAGAATTGTAGGATCCTTGATTTCACCTGTCTTAGAGACAACAAACGATACGACAACATTGTGCTTATTGTTATCTTTGGGCGCATTGGCGGGGTAGGTGATATGCTCAATTAACCAATTGATCATTTCGCCTTCGCCGCCCGGGAATGACGGGACCTTTGCGGCTGTCTTTGCTGCTGGCTCCTTGGTACTAATCAAAAGTTTGCCATTAGGATAAGCAGGGTCGTTCTTTACGATTTGCATAGACTTGATGTCGCTTGGCTTGAGGCTATGCATCTGCTCGGGGGTAGACTCAACACCATCAATGAAGTATGTCGGTGCTTCGTTCAAAATTTCAGCTGTTGCGGCAGCCTTATCCTCGGTAACGTTGGCTTTGCTATCAGTAGCCGGTGCAATTGCTGCCGGTGCTTGAGATTCAGTGCTTGGAGCGATATTATTCACGGTAACATCGTTGGTAGTGGCATTTTCACTCGGAGCGATTGTAACTGCATCTGTGACAGCAAGTCTGTCGAGCGTAGAAGCAATCACGGGCTGGTTAAGCGCAACCACGGCGGCAATAATAGCAATCGGTGTGAGTACCGCAGCCGCAGCGCGATTTCCTGAAGTTGATTTCTTGTTTAACATCATGATTATTCGTAATTTAAGTTGACTATTATTGATACCATTTGCCACTGCAGGCACGGCCGTGCTTATTACTTTACTCAACAGTAGCATCTGATATGTTTTTGCATCAAATCCGGTAGACAATACGGCATTATCCGCTTGATATTCATGTATGACTTGCAAGTCACGGCATATAAGATAAGCAATCGGATTATACCAGTTAATCGCTTTATATAATTGTAGGTACAGCAAGTCGGCACTGTGGCGAAGCTGTATGTGTTGGCGTTCGTGGCAGCTGATGACATCGTAGTTGTTAAGGTAATCTTCCTCAGTCATCACAATATAGCCGAACCAACTGAACGAACCATATTTGCTGTTGGCAATGATAATCTTATCATCCTCTTGGCTTCGCTGACCTTTGGCAATAAGCATTGCCAATTGCGCTATATTATATAATGTGGCAATTAGCATCAAAATTACGCCAACGCCATAAACAACGATTGCGATAGCTGCGAAATCAATGCCGCTTGTAGCTGTTGCAGTCGTATCATCGTTGATGATAACTGCGCTGAGTTCACCGATCTCGATACCTCCGGCAGTGCCGCCGGATTTCAAAGACTCAACGAGTGTCATAATCGGACTGCATAACATGGATAGGGTGACCATTGACAACAATATTGCGCGGTTCTTGTCATGTTGGGTCGAATTGCGAAATGCTATCTTATAAACAGCATATAACGCCGCAAGCATTACGCTTGCCTTTAAAGAGAAAACAAACAGAGTTCCCATAGCAATTATTTTTGATCGTTAAGACTTTGATTTTCGATTTGGTCAATAAGCTCGCGTAGCTCCTCTACTGACAGGTGCTCATCCTTGACGAGCGTAGACACCATATTTAAATAAGAGTTGCCAAACAAACGTTGTGCGATGCCACCCAACGAGCTGCGGCGATACTCAACAAGGTCAACGGTTGGCGCGTATTGAAAGCTATTGCCCTGCTTGATGTGGCGCAAATAACCCTTCGCCTCCAATCCGCGTACAAAAGTCGAAATAGTATTAAAATGCGCCTTAGGTTCAGGCCATTTATCCACAATCTCTCTGACGAACAACGGACCATAAGTCCAAAAGTAGTTCATCACTTGTTCTTCCTTATCAGATAATTTTTTATTGTTGTTCATATGATTAAATTTTAGAGTAACTAAACTTTTAGTTACACCGCAAAGTAACAACTAAAAGTTTAGTTA
>CAYYAA010000200.1:0-2101 GCA_964469875.1 uncultured Bacteroides sp. | reverse complement strand
AGTACTCGCCTAAATATCGCAACGCATTCCCCGAAGCCAATATTAAGTTCAAACAACTTGTATATAGCGAAGCAACATTCCCGATTGAGATACGTTTGAGTAGCGACAACATAGAGCACCTTAAAAAAGATGCTGATATGCTGGTAACTAAACTTCGTCAGAATCCAAATTTGAATTTAGTACAAACCAATTTTAAAGAGCCACTTCCTGCAACCAAAATAGAAATTGATGAAGAAGCAGCGTCGCGCTTAGGGCTATCAAATGCAGGTATCGAAACAACTATGGCATTGCGCTATGGTCCCGGGCTCAATGTCGGAACGGCTTGGGAAGGAGACTACGATATTAATGTCGTACTCAAAAGCAATCGCGCTGATAAAGCAAACTTCGACAATGTTAAAGATGAAATGATACCTGTGGCAGGAGGCGTGTCAAACGTACCACTACGCCAGATTGCAAAGGTAGTTCCTACATATACCGATGGTCAAATAGTGCGACGCAATGGCGTGCCTACCATCACTGTTCAAGCAGATGTAGAACGAGGAGTGAACATCTTCAACGAGACACTAAAAGTACAAGATTTGGTTTCTAAATCTGAATTGTCGCCCGACGTTACAGTAGCTTACGGTGGCGAATTTGAGGAAAACGATGAACAAACTCCGCACATCATTGCTTCGGTTGTGATCGCTATTATCATAATCTTCTTCATCCTTGTTTGGCACTTCAAGAGTATCAAAACAGCAACATTATTGCTATTTAGTTTGACACTGTGCTTGTTTGGCACAGCCATAGGAGTGAAGTTGCAAGGTGTAGACTTTGGCATTACCGCCGTACTTGGTTTGATAAGTTTGATGGGTATCATAGTTCGTAACGGCATAATAATGATAGATTATGCAATAGAGCTGAGAGAAAAAGAAGGTCTAGACATAAAAGAGGCTATACACCACTCAGCCAAACGCCGTATGCGACCCATATTTCTTACTTCAGCAGCAGCCTCGATGGGCGTAGTTCCTATGGTGCTACATGGCAGCACACTCAATATGCCTATGGGCACAGTGATTTTTTACGGAACATTAATTACAATGTTCTTTATCCTAACCATAATACCAATAGCCTATTGGGGAATTATGGGAGGCTTTAAAAATAAAGGTGTAATTAAAACACAACAACAAAATTAAAAGAACATCACATGAACGCAACATTTAAATGTGTGTTTGTAAGCATATTTCTGGGAGTGTGCGCACCGAGTGCGCCCTCCCAAAATATCGCCTTGTCGCTAGACGACTGCCGCAAATACGCACTAGACAATAACAAAAAATTGCAAAATGCACAGACGTCAATAGAAGCAGCAAAAGAGACGTCGAAAGAAGCATTCACTAACTACTTTCCATCGGTTAGCGGCTCAGCATTCGGATACAATGCAAACAAAGGCTTATTGCAGATGGATATGGGTTCGGATATGTCAATGAGCTTACTCAAAAATGGTATTCTTGCCGGAGTCACTATCACTCAACCGGTGTTTGCCGGAGGACAAATAGTAAACGGAAACAAACTAGCCAAATTAGGAGTAGAAGTTAGCGAATTGCAACATGAGCAAACAGAAAAAGAAGTTCTGCTAACAGTTGAAAAATACTATTGGCAAGTAGTAACATTAAAAGAGAAGAAAAAGACTCTTTCAATTATCGATGAAATGCTTGAAAATCTATGCAAGGATGTTGATGCAGCAGTAAAAGCCGGAATACGCACTCGTAACGACTTACTACAAGTGCAACTCAAGCGCAATGATGTAGCTAGCAATATGCTTAACCTCGACAATGGGCTCGCATTAAGCAAAATGGTTTTAGCTCAATATATCGGCAAGACAAATACAGACATAGATGTTATAGTCACCGATGATATTGAGTCAGTACCTGATTTTCCTCAATCGCTCTATGTAGATCACTCACGTGCACTACTCAGCACCCCCGAATATCGATTACTGGAACAAAATGTAAAAAGCAACGAATTGCAAAAAAAGATGGAGGTCGGCAAAAATCTGCCAACAGTAGCAGTGGGAGCAGGATATATGTATGACAATCTCATGGATAAAGATCATCCTTTTGGA
>CAYYAA010000199.1:0-2232 GCA_964469875.1 uncultured Bacteroides sp. | reverse complement strand
AGTAAACAACACCAACGACATTTGCCTTGTCAGTACCCCACTTAGTCTCGAGGTCAGAGAGCTTTTCTGTTTTCTCTTTGAGCTTAGCGTCAACTGCTGCTTTCTCTGTATCGCCTAAACTATCATAGTTGCTCGGCGTGCTGTAGTTGATGAGGTCCCAAGTATTAGCGTGGAGACGGAGGAATGTGCCATTCTTCAAAGCGATATCGCCGACTTTGACGTTGGTAGCGTCTTCGATAACGATGTCAGAAGTATCCGGGTCAACTTTTACCTTTTCTTCATCTTCCCATGCTGCCCAGTCTTCAACGACTTTAACATTGAAGAGGATAGGGTCGATGATGTTGTTGCTGCTTGGGTCGTCAGAAGTATCTACGCCGATTTGGTAGGTGTAGCTGTAACCTTTTTTCATCGTAACTTCGGGAAGTTCGGCGATGGTCTTGGTTACGGTGTAAGTGTGCTCGAGTTTGCTGTTCTTGTCACCGACATGAGCAACCAATCTGAAGACGATACGTGCGCCGTATTTGGTTGATTCGTTAACCGGGATTACGTATTTGTGGTTAGAAGTCAAATTTCCGGTGGTGAAAGAGTCGCTCTGTGAGCCGTAGGTGAGTTCTACCTTGTTAGCTGCGCTTGAACCGTCAGCTGATTCGCCTGACGTTTTGTTGAGGCCGCCACCTAAATTTTCAAATTTCCAATCTTCGGTGATTGTAGAGTTGGCGCTTGAGTTGTCAGCATAGATTGAGCTGGCTTCGATAACCTCGTTGCTTATGTTAAGGTTAGTGATAGTGATTTCGCCTTTGTCGTAAGTGTTGGTGAGGAAGAGGCTATCAACGTAAATCTTAACAGATGCGGGGTTATTTTTAGTACCGATAAACTTGAAGTTTACGCGAGAGAGGAGGTGAGCAAATTCGAGTTGCACCTTGTCGTTATTAGTAGCCAAAGCGCTCTTTACGCTGCGGAAAGAGTAAACGAGGTCTTGGTCACCGTTGGCAGTGATAGCATATTTTTGGCCTTTGCCACGTTTATAATCAATATTTGTGAATTCGATTTTTGCGAGTTCTGGCTTAACGGTTGAGGTGTTAACCTTCCAGTGTCTGAGCCAAGTCATAGAGTCGGCAGTAGCGTAGAGCTTCTTGTACTTCTCGAGGTCGGCGTTCTTTTTCTCGTTGTTTGAGTCATCTGTATAAGTGATAGCATTGACCTCCTTTTGAGCTTCTCGAGCTGCCAAGGCAGCAACAGAGTCACCGTTTGCGAGGCCGTAGGGCGCAATGGCATGGAAGCGGTAAGATTTACCGGCTTGCCAGTACTGCTGGTTAGTGTAGTGATAGTCGCCTGTTGAGCCGCTGTTTGAGCCTGTGACAGACTCATTGTCGAAGATTTGCTCATAAGCGTTATCAGTGCCGGTGTTTGTGTAGCCGTAAACGGCGAAGCCATTGTTCGTGCCGATGTTTGAGTTAGAAAGGTCGGTAGCACGGGTTGATTTGTTGACAAATGAGGTGAAACCTATGGCGTTGGAGTCATCAATAGACCTCAAGGTCGTTAACTCATCGTTACTGCAACCGGTCAACAGGGCGGTTGTAGCCAAGCCAAGCAAAATTGATTTTTTCATTTGCAGTTTGATTAATATAGAGTTTATAGATATACGAGATTAGATAATTGATGGTATTAGCAATTAGCTATGTAGTCACCGCAGAGGGTGGAGGAGCGTTAGATTGATATGTGGCAATTCAATCACAAATCGAGAACGATTTCTCGACATCGGCAAATTTAGTTTAATAATTGACAAAACGAGTAGTGATAGTGTTAATATATGTTTACAAGTCAAAATAGTATCAAAGAAAGATAAGAAACGCAAAGTCACCGCGACACGAGAGAGGGGTGGACGCGTGGAGGTGGTGTCGTGCGTGGCCGCCCGCAGCGAGGGCGTGGGTGAGCAGTCGGAGACTGCAAATCTCTGCAAGCCCCACAGCAGCTCGTCTGCTGTGGGGTTGAGTCAGACGGCGATCTGTCTCTCGGTAGAGAGACTATCTAAGTGTCGAAGGTGGTCTCTCTAACGAGAGACGGCACAACTTGTTGGCGGTGTCCCCACACCAGCGGCTACGTGCCGGGGCACTTCGCCGCTGATATGGGGTTTGCAGATGTGTGCGGTCTCCGACCGCGGTGTGGTGGTGGCGTGAGGGTATAAAAAAAGAAGCCGTCCGAGGGGGCGGCTTCTTTGAGCAGTTGTGATGA
>CAYYAA010000198.1:0-2279 GCA_964469875.1 uncultured Bacteroides sp. | reverse complement strand
AAGTGTGAATCACTTTTAAATTCTGTTTCGTTTTATAGCTAATTTTTAATGTTGAATCGTAATGGATAGTTGAGCGTCGTTTATTTGTGTATCTCAGTTTGAAATATTAAATTTGCGAATCAATCTAATCATTTCACTCATAGTAATTTTAACCCTTTATGGCTAAAAAGAAGAAAAATAACGATGATATGTCCGACATGCACCAAGCCGGAGTCGAACTGGCGATGATGGTGATGACGCTAATCGAATGTGGAGTTACGCCAAAGCAATACGAATCCATGTATAACCTCTATGGCAATTTGAATACAGGAAACAAGAGCATTCTTGGCGATCTTGTGGCTGAATACGAAGATGAAGTTAAACAAAAATCTAAAACAAAGTCCAAGTCTGAGTCCAAGTTTAAGCCCACTCTGATAAAACCGACAGACAATAAGACCATCAAACTTAAGGTACAACTACGCGGCGTGTCTAAACCTCCGGTATGGCGCGAACTGCTTGTGCCGTCATACTTCACCTTCTTGGATTTGCATGAGGCTATACAGTATATCTTTGGATTCTATTTTAGCCACCTGTGGACGTTTGGTCATACGCCCTATGACCAAGGCCTCTGCATCGCGCTTGATGATGTCGGTCAAGATTTTACTCATGACGCAAGTACAACAGATGTCATCGACTTCTTAGGCAGTAAAGGCAATAAATTGGTTTACCTTTATGATTTTGGCGATGATTGGACCTTCGATATCACTGTGTTGGATGTCTTGGATGAAACAATCGACTGTGCAAAATTAGGCAAGTGGAAAGGTGATTTGCAGCCCTTGGAAGATACCGGTGGTATGTATTCGTATATTGGTATGCGTGCTTTCTATGAAGATTATAATTTTATGTCGGATAAAGAACGTGCCGGTATGGCCGAAGAGTTTGGCTTTGACGACCATGTGTATCTAAAAGAAATATTAGAAGATGCCATTGTAGATCCTGAGTTCATACAACAACAACTCTCGGAAATCAAACCAATGAAATCATTATAATAACACACGCAATATACAACAAGAGCGATGGGCTGAGGCTCATCGCTCTTGCTATATATTGTCGTGTGTGGTCTTAGAACTGAGCTGCGACCTTTGCTTCGAGTTTGTTGGGGTCATCAACGCGGGCAACGATGTCGCCGTTGCGGTCGATGATAAATGTTGTCGGCAATGCGCTGATGTTGTACTTCACGAGAACGTCAAGACCATCGGTATTCGCATTCCAAACCGAAATCCACGGCAAGTTCTTTGCTGTCTGTTTCCAAGTGACCTCTTCATCGTCAAACGAAAGTTGATAGATTTCGAGACCTTGTGAGTGGTAGCTTTGGTAAACCTTGTTGAGGATAACGTTGTAAGCGGGAGATGCCTCAATGCCGTATTGCGTAAAGCTCAATACGGTCACTTTGCCCTTGCCGGCAACGTCAGAGAGCTTGTGGAGCTTGCCCTTGTTGTCGTAGCGCTCGATGTCGATGATGCCGGTAGTTTCGGCTTCGATTTCGCGAGTCTTAACGAGTGAAGGGTTGATCTTGGCTTTGCCTTGAAGGAAGATTGTGGTGAGGTATTGTGTGCGCGGGTCGTTGGGACGAATCGAAGCGAAACGTTGAGCAACGGCACCATAGATGCGGTTATCGAACTTATCGGTCGGGTCAAACAAGGGCTTGCCGTCGACAGACTTGTTGATGATATAGTAAGCAACGATAGCCGAAGAGTCAGCAGTGATTTCAGACACGAGTTGGCGCTTGAGGTCGATGTCTTCAGCCAAGGGGCGACCGTTGTTGCGCTTGATGGCATCGTTGATTAAGTTGTCAACAGCCTGAACGCGCTCAGCGGCTTTGTTGCCTGAGAGGGTGTAGCCGTTGCTGAAGTCTGCGGCATGCGCTGCGATAGTGATAGCGTCAATTGAGTCGATAGGGAAATAGATTGAAGAGCCGTCGAGCGAAATACGGATGATTTCGGGGTAGGCGGCAGGTGCGTCAGAGAGGTACTCAAACTTGCCTGTAGCGTCAACGTCAACAGAGTCGATGACATACCATGAACCATTGTTGAAGCCTTCGAGTGCAAGTTTTTGGCCTTCGGCACCATCAACAGTGCCGTCAACCGACCAGCCATGACGACCGGTGCAACCGACTGTGATAACAGCACCGATTGCAAGCAGTATATATGCTAATTTTTTCATTGTCTTGATATGAGTAAAGAGGGTCACGGGATTAGTCCAGTTCGTCCGCAATCGCTTTAGCGAGCTCCTGCATTTTT
>CAYYAA010000197.1:0-2304 GCA_964469875.1 uncultured Bacteroides sp. | reverse complement strand
AATTTTGTCGTAACCGATTGGATTACTTAACAACGCGACGCTCTTTGATACGAGCCTTCTTGCCGGTGAGTTTGCGCAAGTAGTAGAGCTTAGCGCGACGAACTTTACCGTACTTGTTGACAGTAATAGAATCAATGAAGGGTGATTCAATCGGGAAGATACGCTCAACGCCGATATTGTCGCTGATTTTGCGAACAGTGAAACGCTTTTTAGCACCTTCACCAGAGATGCGGATAACCACACCACGGTATTGTTGGATACGTTCCTTGTTACCTTCTTTGATACGGTAAGCTACTGTGATTGTGTCACCGGGGTTGAATTCGGGATGTTGTTTGCCGCATGCAAATGCTTCTTCGGCAATTTTAATCAAATCCATTGTTGTCTGTGATTTAAAATGTTAACATTACTCGCAATATTCGCAGGCTGCGTGTCCTGCCAGAGATTACGAAATCGGTTGCAAAGATACGACTTTTTGCGCTATCTGCCAACATTTCAGCCGTTAAATTTTGCTGACTCCGCCCGACATTTGCCCTGCGTGGTGATTTATTCGAGAAATATATTTATATTTGCAATGCAAATTTAAACATAGATCCTGTTTTTTTTGACAATGAACGAAATAGAATCGCGTATCCAACAGTTACGCAACGAAATAAATCAGCATAATCACAACTACTATGTCAACAACTCGCCCACCATCGGCGACCGCGAGTTTGATATGTTGATGAAAGAGCTCGAAAGTCTTGAGCATGACCATCCTGAATATGACGACCCATATTCGCCCACTCATCGCGTTGGCTCGGATATAACGAAGGGCTTCACGCAGGTCGCGCACATCTACCCCATGTTGTCTTTAGGCAACACTTACTCCATAGAGGAAGTTGACGCATGGGTCCACCGCATAGAGGGCGACTTTGCCGGTGAGCCGATGACTTTGGTCGGCGAAATGAAGTTTGACGGCACAGGCATATCGCTCATCTATGAGAAAGGACGCTTGATCAGAGCCGTCACTCGAGGCGACGGCGAGAAGGGTGATGTCGTGACTGACAACGTGATGACCATTCGCAGCATACCATTGCAACTGCAAGGTGAAGGGTGGCCCGACCTCTTTGAGATACGTGGCGAAATCGTTCTGCCATGGAAGGCTTTCGACAAGCTCAACGCCGAGCGTGAATACAACGAGGAGCCGCTTTTCGCCAATCCGCGTAACGCTGCTGCCGGAACACTCAAATTGCAGAACTCGGCAGAGGTCTCACGCCGCGGGCTTGACGCATATTTCTATTATCTCTTAGGCGAGAATTTGCCCTGTGACACCCACTATGACAATATGCAGGCGGCACGCTCTTGGGGCTTCAAGGTGTCAGACGTCATGACACGCTTGCACTCTATCGCCGATGTCGATAACTATATCAACTATTGGGATAAGGCCCGCAAAGAGTTGCCCGTTGCAACTGACGGTTTGGTGTTCAAAGTGGACTCGCTACGTCGTCAACTCAACCTCGGCTTCACGGCAAAATCACCGCGTTGGGCTGTCGCTTATAAGTTCCAAGCCGAGCGCGCATTGACACGCTTGAAGTCGGTATCTTTTGACGTAGGTCGCATGGGCACTATCACTCCTGTCGCTAATCTCGAACCCGTCCTTCTCTCAGGCACTATCGTCAAACGCGCTTCGCTCCACAACGAGGACATTATGCGCGCTCTCGACATTCACGAGGACGATATGCTCTATGTCGAAAAAGGCGGCGAAATCATACCGAAAATCACGGGCGTAGACATCAACCAACGCTCACTCGTCGCAATGCCGATAGAGTTTGTCAGCCATTGCCCCGTTTGCGGCACTCGGCTCATACGCGTCGAAGGTGAAGCCGCATGGGTTTGTCCAAACAAATATGGCTGCCGTCCTCAGATAACAGGTCGCGTTGAACACTTTGTCGGTCGTCGCATGATGAACATCGACGGCATCGGCGAGGAAACCGCTCAGATACTGTTTGCAACCGGTCTTGTCAAGAACATAGCCGACCTTTATGACTTGAAAACTGACCAATTGTACTGCATCAGCGGCTTCGGCGAACGCAGTGCCGAGCGCATCATCGAGGGCATTAACGAGAGCCGCAACGTGCCATTTGAACGCGTAGTCTATGCCTTGTCAATACCCTATGTAGGCGAAACAACGGCAAAGAAGATAGCACGCTCAGCGCGCAACATCGACCGTCTTATGTCAATGACCGCCATCGAGCTCGAAGGCATCGAAGATGTCGGCCCACGCATCGCCGAAAGCATCATCGAATATTTTGCCAACGAATCAAA
>CAYYAA010000196.1:0-2309 GCA_964469875.1 uncultured Bacteroides sp. | reverse complement strand
TGTTCTTTGATGAGGCCGTGGCGGTAGGCGGTCAGCAGGTTGTGGAGGTCTGCCACCTGCTCGGCGAGCTCGCGACCTTTGTCTGTGTCACGTACCATCAGACGTTTGCTGTTGAATTCCGAGAGCACGGTGTTTGAGATAATGTCTTGCCCTTCTTCTATAGCCTTTTGGCGTGATTCAAATGGTTCATGTTGCACGAGCTGCAAGCCACGAGAGTGGAATACCAATGTGTAACCTGCAATGCCTGTCTCCGGCTGGTATGCGCGTGAAAAGCCGCCGTCAATAACCAATAGCTTGCCATTGGCTTTCACCGGATTTTCACCCTTTAATGTCTTGACCGGAATGTGACCGTTGATGATGTGTGATCCTGTTGTTGGCAGCCCGAACTCCTCTAATATCTTGTTGCAAATATCTTCGTTGTCGCAGAGCGTATAGTAGTAGCCTTTACGCTCTTTATGCGTCTCTTTTTCGGCGATAAGATAGCGTTCTAAAGTTGCCATTTTGGATTTGTCAAAAGATGGCGAATCAGGCCCGCACCACAGATACCACATATAGTCCACCGAATAGCGTTTGTCTTCGGTTATGCGGTGACTTTTGCGACAAGCAATCTGTACTAATTCATCGAGGCGGTCGAGCAGACGTTTGCCTTTGTAAAATTCGCCCATTATTTCGACATCCTTAAACGAGCCGTCTTTGTTCA
The DNA here is from genome assembly GCA_964469875.1 of uncultured Bacteroides sp. Classification (GTDB taxonomy): domain Bacteria; phylum Bacteroidota; class Bacteroidia; order Bacteroidales; family Muribaculaceae; genus CAG-873. The sequence continues at coordinate 1,609 of CAYYAA010000196.1, read as the reverse complement.
TCGGTATTGATGCGTGATACATCAGATTGTTATTTCGAGCCAAGTAGTATGACCCGTGTTGCAACAAGCAGTGAACGTGCTTGCGCAATTTTTCGCTGTTGACAAATGAGCCGTGCAGGTGTGTGACAATATTTGTCTCCTCGTCAGTCAGTGCGTAGGGGTCTTGCGGATTGATTGTCGGGAATGTTGCGTCAATAAGTTTGTAGCTCACGCCGTCAATTTCTATAGTGCCGTTCTCGAGGTTCATCTTGTCGAGCAGTAGACGGTCGTCCATCTTGTAGTTCGGGTTGCGTTTGATGATTTGACCTTCGAGTTTCCATTGTATGACGCATATTGCTTTGTGCATTTGAGAATAAATGCGCTTCTCTTTTTCGGTGTAAAGTTTTGTGGCAAACTTTATTTTGGGAGCATAGATGTCGAGGTCGTCTTGGGTGTAAGTCTCGATAGCAAAAGTGGCTAATGGCAGCAGGTTGATGCCATAGCCTTCCTCCAAAGTCTCGAGATTGCCATAACGCAGAGAGATGCGCACGGCGTTGGCTATAGACGAATCATTCCCGGCAAAAGCTCCCATCCACAGCAAGTCGTGGTTGCCCCATTGGATATCAAAATGGTGATAGTCACAGATAGTGTCCATGATGATATGCGCGCCCGGCCCGCGGTCATAGATATCGCCGACGATATGCAGCGAGTCTATGGCGAGGCGTTGTATCAGGTTGCACATTGCGCGGATAAAGTCATCGGCGCGATGTGTTGAGATTATAGTAGAGATGATTTTATTGAAGTAAGCATGCTTATCTGGGTCGGCTTCTGTCTCATGCAGCAACTCTTGGATGATATAACTGAAGTCTGTCGGCAGAGCTTTGTTGACCTTAGAGCGTGTGTATTTTGATGATACACTTTGGCAAATTTTCACCAACTGATTGAGCGTGATGTTATACCATTCGTCAAGGTCGGTCTCCTTTGCTTTGACCAATCGCAGTTTCTCCTTTGGGTAATAAATCAAGGCGCAGAGATTGCGCTTGTCGCTTTCGCGCAAAGAGTTGCCAAAGATTTCGTTGACCTTGCGCTTGACCGTGCCCGAAGCGTTTTTTAGAACGTGCTGAAACGCCTCATACTCGCCGTGGATGTCGGTGAGAAAGTGTTCCGTGCCTTTTGGCAAGTTCAGAATAGCCTCAAGGTTGATGATTTCTGTGCTTGCAGCAGCAATCGTAGGAAATGATTTTGATAATAGTTGCAGGTAACGAATATCATTCTGCAATCTGTCAGCGAGATTTCGTTCTTGTAGTGTCATGGTTGTATTAAGTTTAACTGCATTATACCAAAATGTTACGTCATTTGGTCTGCGCAAATATAATGCTTTTTATGATAAGATGTACACTAAAAGTGAAGAAATTTTAAAATAAAGTCATCCTGCAATGTCAAACTTGACCTTATATTTAATTATTTAACGAGCTATTGCAACTATACTGCCCGTTTTAATCTGCGGAGATTATATCATAGAAAGCCATATTGTCAACTTTTACACACTTTCAGGATGTAAAAGTATGTGGTTATACCTTGCATTTCTGCAGTTTTGTTGAAAATGTAAGCTATACTTTGCATTTCTGCA
>CAYYAA010000195.1:0-2315 GCA_964469875.1 uncultured Bacteroides sp. | reverse complement strand
AAAGAATTTCAATGTTCGTCAATTGTCTCGAGACGGTGCAAAGTTACAACCGCGAGATGCCGAAATGAGTAGCAAAATAGCCACCACGTGCTATTTAACATTTCGGAAATGGGGTAAAATGGTGAGGTGTAGGATGTTATGCGGATAAAATTTATTAGAATTTAACATTTGACTGCGATGCGTTGACCTATGAAGACAAACGAGCAGAGTTGTGGCGTTGGAGATGTAAAAAATTGATTGTCATATCAGAAAAAATTCGTAACTTTGTGACTCTAAAAGACAACGTTTAAACAAAATAAAAGAAATGAGAAAAAATATTGTTGCCGGCAACTGGAAAATGAACACAACTGTTCAAGAGGGTGTTCAACTTGCCAAAGAAGTAAATGAAGCGCTCAAAGGTGCAACAGCAAAATGTGATGTTATCATTTGTGCACCGGCTACCCACCTTGCATCAATCGCAGGTGTAATCGACCAAAGCAAACTCGGACTTGGAGCAGAGAACTGTGCAGACCACAAATCAGGAGCATATACCGGAGAGGTTTCAGCAGCGATGGTAGCATCAACGGGTGCGACCTACGTTATTCTCGGTCACAGCGAGCGTCGTCAATACTATGGTGAGACCTCAGCAATTCTTCGTGACAAATTGGCACTTGCGCTTGAGAACAATCTCACACCAATCTTCTGTATCGGTGAAGTTCTTGAGGAACGTGAAAACGGCACATATAACGAAGTTGTAAAGACACAAATCGAAGAAGCGCTCTTCAATCTTTCAGCAGAAGACTTCGGCAAAATCATCCTTGCATACGAACCCGTATGGGCAATCGGCACAGGCAAAACAGCTACAGCTGACCAAGCAGAAGATATGCACGCACATATCCGTAGCGTGATTGCCGCAAAATATGGCAAAGAGGTAGCAGATAACACATCAATACTTTATGGTGGAAGCTGCAAGCCATCAAATGCAGCAGAGTTGTTTGCAAAACCTGATGTAGATGGTGGTCTTATCGGTGGTGCATCACTCAAATGTGGTGATTTCATGGGCATCGTAAGCGCATTTTAATCATTGATTGATAAGTTTTGACAATATAATTGTGGCTACAAGATTTCTTTTTAGTAATTTTGTAGCCACAAATTATATATTTCAATATTAAACATCAAGATACGATGAGAAAGCTAATCCTTGCGTTGACCGTTTTTTGTACTTCAATATTATATATTGGAGCAGAATCACCAATAGTTAAGAGTATCAACGCATCGGGAACCATCACCGTTAATCAGCCTGAAGGGCTTGATGCGCGTTTGACCGCACCGGCGAATGCAGATTCAATAGCAAAGGTTGAGGGTGAGAAGAGCGAGACTGTAAAGTCAAGTCACCGTGCCGGATATAGAGTGAAAGTGTTTGATGATAATAACATCAACACGGCTCGTCATCAGGCACAAAGTCGCAAGGCGATGTATGAGAGTCGCTTTCCGGAATATCGTGCGTATGTCAGCTTTAACTCACCATATTGGCAGGTGACAGTAGGCGATTTCACGTCACGGTCACGAGCAGAGGCAGCAATGTCAGAGTTTAAGCATGCTTTTCCGAGCCAAGCAGGTCATATGCGCATAGTTAGAGCGCGTATAAATACAGGAGATTAATCTGTTATATATCAAGAGTAAACAACGAATAACTGATTAGTAAATGAGTCAGACTTCTGAACAAGAGCGAATAAATGAAATCGCCGGACATATTGAAGAAATAATCAAGTTAATAGGAGAAGATCCGGAGCGCGAGGGCTTGTTAAAGACGCCGATGCGAGCAGCCAAAGCGTTGTGGTATCTTACCGGAGGCTACCGCAGTGATGCGAGTGAGCTTATGAGTCAGGCGATGTTTGACCATGAAGGTTCACGAGTGGTGATAGTTAAGGATATAGAGTTTTACTCTATGTGCGAGCATCATATATTGCCATTTTTTGGACGTGTAACGATAGGCTATATACCTAATGGCAAGATAGTCGGACTGAGCAAGTTGGCTCGCGTGGTCAATGTGTTTGCACGTCGTTTGCAAGTTCAGGAGCGATTTACGGCTCAGTTGTGTCAAGAGATAGAGCGCACGCTACAGGCAAGCGGAGTAATAGTTATCTGTAATGCGCAGCATTTGTGCATGAAGATGCGAGGTGTTGAGAAGCAGGATGCGTCAACCACGACAGTTGAGTATAGCGGCGCATTTGCAGCTGATGCGTCACTTCGCGAGGAGTTTTTCAACGCTATTAGGATGTAGCGGCGTAGCTATCATAAGAAAATATAACGTCAACTTTTGAGACGATGAGTCG
>CAYYAA010000194.1:0-2424 GCA_964469875.1 uncultured Bacteroides sp. | reverse complement strand
CCCCATTGCAGGTTGTACGAGATATGAACAATCGGCCACACAGATATGTCAAGACGAAGGTGCGTGGTGTTGACGTTGTAGCGATTCAACGATTCGCTGCCGCTGTCATACTTATTAAAGGGGCATAACATCCCGACGCCGAATGTCCATGCTTTCCAATTATAGCTTAACATCAATAGTGACATGGTCTCACCCCAGGAGAATGTCTCTCCCGATAGTCTTTTAGGCGCTTTCTCATACTGAGCTACAAGCGAGAATCCATAATGAAATGCTGTCAAAGATGCATCCCAGCTCCAATTGCGGTTGGAGTGCTTGTAGCCGTTGCCTTTTGACTGCTCCACGCGATAGTTAACCGAGCCCTCAACCGATAGCCAATCGGGGACGATATCATATTGAGGCGCGAGTGTAAACGCCACCCATTTCAGCCCATCACTGTTCTCATAAGAAGTGAACAAGCGGTTGTCATCCCAATAGAGATAAGGCGTGATTGCGTTCGGGCTATTAAAGGCACTGATGTTGAAAGCTCCGGAGATGCGTTTTGATGTGTATTTATAACGCAACGAGAGTTGATATGACGACGAAGTATTCAGATCCGGATTGCCAATGCGCCATTGAATTCCGTCGGTTTGATTGGCTGCAATCTTGGTCTGGTCGAGAGAAGGTGCTGTCTGCCATGATGTGAAATTCAAGCTAAACAACGAAGTCGAGTTATATCGGTATGATGCCGAAAACTGCGGGCGCAGGTCCCAGCTGTTATTGCCTTGCCCCGTTTCGCGAAATTTGAAGTCGGTATATTGTGCGCCGAATCCGGCGGTAAGTGACACTTTATTTATGCGCTGAAAATATTCACCAAAAAAATAAAGGCGATCTTGTCGTTGGTGATACACGATGTCATCGAGGTTTTCATAGGTAGAGCGGTTGCGGTTGGCGTTATACGAAATGCCTGCCGTCAATCTCGAATTCTGCCAATTTTTGATGTAGTCTGCCTCAACTCCGTATGCCTGATTATGGTCTTTAATCGAGGTGTTTACGTCATTAATTAGTTCTGATGTCACGTTGTCATTCTCGGTGTATCTTCGCGTCGAGCGACCGTTATAGAACGAAGCGTTAAAATCAACGGCGAGAGTCTGTCTGTGGGCAAAGTGTTGCTCAAGATATGCTCGTATTGACGGAGTGAAGCCTCTTTCATGACTAAAATCGTGGAGATTAATCTCGTTCGCTCCGTTGCTTTGCGTCATAATGCCGTCATATAGTCTGTCGTCGTTCCATTGTTTGTAGCCATGTAGCGCAATCCAAAATGTCGTGGTGTCAGGTTTAATATAACTATAGTCGAGCTGCAATGAGCCAAAGTTGTCACTCGAATAGCCGCCTTGAGGATTTTCATCGCGTGTGAGACTTTCGCCGTTTGAGAAGGTGAATGTTTCGCTGTAATCGCGGTGCGTTTCTAATCGGTTTGTTAACTTATAGTTCGCCGAGACACCCCATTGAGAACGGCCGTAATTCAGTTTCAACGAAGCGTTATCCTTGCCCCACGCACAGTTCGGAGATTGCAGACCATCGAACATGAACGATCCGCCAGCCATCGGATTGATAACAATAAAGTTGAGAACCGCAGCTGCTCCTTTATAGCGAAGCCCGGGATTATCTAGCCACTCAACGCGTTTTATTGTCTCTGGAAGCAAGTTTTTCACTTGTTCAATGGTGGCTTCACGGCCGTTGATGCGCACTTGAACGCTCTCGCCTGACGAGGTGATTGTTCCCAGTGCCTCGTTGACTGACAGTGTCGGAATCATCAGATTGCGTAACAGCTGAACACCGTTCTTTGAATATTCTACAGAGCTCGCTGACGGATAGAAAACGTCCATATCTGATTTGTGAATGACCTTCGGTGCCAAAATAACGACTTCATTCAAGTCGGTGGCGTCACTGTCTATAGAGTCTGTCTCCACTGTGTTATCATTCTGAGCAAACGCTCCGACATAGCACGCAAAGCACACAGTAAAAAGTATAAATCGTTTCATGTTTAAGTTGTCGGTATGTGATATCTGTTCGATTAGACATTAAAGTTTTTGTTTTCAATGGCCAAAATTACATATTCTCAATGACTTAACAAAAAAAAACAAAAAAAACGCAAAACAACACAAAACAACACAAAATAAAAAGACGCATCCCACGCGGGATACGTCTTTCTATGAATTGTGAATTGTCGAATGTTGTTGATTAGGCGTTCTTCACTTTGTCAACGATAGCTTTGAAAGCTGCAGGATTGTTGACTGCGAGGTCGGCCAAAACTTTGCGGTTGATTTCGATGCCGCTCTTGTGGATCAAGCCCATAAGCTTTGAGTAAGAGAGGTCTTCGAGACGTGCTGCTGCGTTGATACGTTGTATCCAGAGTGCACGGAAGTTGCGTTTTTTGTCTTTACG
>CAYYAA010000193.1:0-2542 GCA_964469875.1 uncultured Bacteroides sp. | reverse complement strand
TCCACGCTTTTTTTATGCCTTAAAGCGAATAGAAAACGATTAAAAATTTGGCTAAAATGAAAGAAAACAACAAATCGGGAACAGTTGCCATGGACGACTCATTGAAATGGCACTTTTTTAATATGTATTGTTTAGCCCTGTCCGATGATGAGTTTGACATCTCGGAAAAGGAGGCTTTGTATTCGTTTGGTGTTGAGCATGGCGTGACACCGGAACAGATAAACGATGTTATTCTTACAACAAATCTATCACCTGCAATACCAGATACTATAGAAGGGAAAATAGACTTTTTATATGATTTGGCTCGAATGGCGTGGGCTGACGGTAAGATTGAGCCAGAAGAACGTAACATAATAAAAAAATGTGTTGTTCGATATGGCTTCCTTCGTGAAAATGCTGATCAAATCGTCGAATATCTAATAGAAGCAGTAAAACAGAACAAGACAAAAAAGGAGATAATCAATGAAATTACCGAGTGTTAATTTGGGGCTTTTTTCAACGGCAAAAAAGCCAAAGGACATAACAACTGTTCCTACCCCCAGCAACCATGCACGAATGCAAGGAGAATCATATAGAGATTACGGTTTCCGCTTGGCTGGACTGAGTGCAGGTAGTATTTTTTCACTACCTCCATGTTTCCAATCCGTTTATCTTGGACTTAAAACAGAACAACAGAAGGATTTTGCTCTTCAACAGAAGCTACAAAACGAATTGAAGTCCCAGAAGGCAAAATTGGAACAAGAAAGAGATAGCAAACAGGGAGCATTGAAGAATTGCAAGGACAAACAGCAGTCACTAGCGAAGAACATTAAGGAACTTCAAGAAAAACTTACCGAGTTGGCAAATAGTCAATATGTAAGAAACAAATCCGCTTGGCATACACTTATCGTGTCTGCTGTTATTCTTATACCCTTTACTATATACCTCTTTGTCTTTTACAGCTCAGTTGCATATTCTGCTTTCTTTAAAGAATTTAGCACTTCCTCTCTGGACGGAAGTGGTGACTTTAAATTATCGCAAGCAATCTTCGACTCATCTGCATTTTCAAATGCCTGGAACGACGGAATAGGCGAGCTGATGTTCATCCTATTTATGCCAATAATTTTTCTAGCCTTCGGTTTTGTTCTAAACCGCTGGGAAAGAGAAAGTGGTAAACTAAAGTATTTGAAGATACCATTACTTATAGTAATCGCATTTATATTCGATTCCTTACTTTCTTACGAAATCTGTGAGAAAATATACAATTTAAATGCAATGATGTCTCTTGAGGATGTTCATGAATATAGTATGAGTCTTGCCGTAAATGATCCGCGTTTTTGGGTCATTCTTTTCCTCGGCTTTGTTGCATACCTTATATGGGGGTTCGTTTTCGGTTATCTTATAAAGGCGTGGGAGGAACTTGACCTAAACCAAATAAAAAAGAAGGAACTTGAGAATAAGGAAGATGAATTAAAAAGAAATCTTGAACAAGAAAAAAAATCTGAGCAGGTTTTAGACAACGACATAAATCAAATTAGAACGCAGATAAATGATATTGATTCACAGATGAGCCATAGCACTAGATACGATCTTTCAAAAATAAGATTAGAACTGAATAATTTCTTTTCCGGTTGGCAGCATTATCTAGCAGCGTTGAATGTACCAAACGACCAAAAGGCAGATGCTCAGAAGCAGTTTAATTCAATGTTAGATAAAATAACTACTTAGAATAATGAAAACAGTAAATTATGTATTGATTGCAATAGTAGCCCTTATAGGCGTACTTTGTGGTTGTACCAACGGAGGTAAAGACAACAATTCGGAGGATACTACATCTATTGATACCGAGAAAAATCGTGCACTGAACATCTCTATCTATCTAGATCTTTCGGATCGTCTCACACGTAACATGGTTCCGTCTCAAATGGAGCGCGACATAGAAATCGTCAAACATCTTACTCAGATTATAAAAGATCATGCCGTACATCAAAAGATTCTTCCGGCAAAGGATCGAATCAAAGTCTTTTTCTATCCTTCTCCGTCTGATTCAAAAATAGCTTTACTGTCCGAGGATTTAGAATTAGATCTCTCTGCAATAGAACCTGCGGAGAAAAAAGGAAAGCTTTTACACTTTCAAGATAAATTTGAGGCAAGCTTAAAAGAAATCTATCAATCGGCTTTAAATGGAAAGAATTGGGAAGGGAGCGATATATGGGGGTTCTTTAAGAAACAAGTTGACGTATATTGTTGTAAAGAAGATACTCGAAATATACTTGTCATTCTTACGGATGGTTATCTTTATCATCAAAACAATAAGCTGCAGAACGGCGATGCTTATAGCTACATATTGCCGCAAACGCTTGCAAACCAAAACTCTAGTTTAATAGTATCGCGCAAAGGTCTTGATAACCTGGAAGTCTTGCTTTTAGAGGTAAATCCATATGACCCAAAACAGGAAGATCTGATGGAGAATATCCTTAGGAATTGGCTTGTAGGGATGGGAATAAAGCATCAATATATAGGCGAAACAGACCAACCGTCCAACACAAAAATGATAATAGAT
>CAYYAA010000192.1:0-2564 GCA_964469875.1 uncultured Bacteroides sp. | reverse complement strand
CGCCGCGCTATCGGCAACTTCCAAGAGCTTAACATCATCGTCAAAGGTGACGTTGACGGCTCTATTGAGGCTCTATCTGACTCGCTTATCAAACTCTCTACCGAGGAAATCCAAGTCAACGTGCTCCACAAAGCTGTCGGCGAAATTTCTGAAAGTGATGTCACATTGGCTGCCGCTTCTGACGCTATCATCATCGGTTTCCAAGTGCGTCCGTCTCAGGCTGCACGCCGTGCCGCTGAACGTGACGGCGTTGACATCCGTCTTTACTCTGTCATCTACCAAGCTATCGAGGAAGTCAAAGACGCTATGGCAGGTATGCTTGCTCCCGAAATCAAAGAGGAAATCACCGGCTCGGCTGAAGTCCTTGAGACATACCACATCTCACGTGTCGGCACAATCGCAGGCGCTATGGTGCGTGAAGGCAAAATCAAACGCTCTAACAAGGTGCGCTTGATTCGCGACGGTATCGTCCGCTACACCGGCGACCTCGGCTCTCTCAAACGCTTCAAAGATGACGTTAAGGAGGTTAGCTCAGGCTATGACTGCGGTCTTTCTATCGCCGGATATAATGACATCAAGATTGGTGACATTATCGAAGGCTTTGAAGAAGTAAAAGTTGCTCGCAGCATCTAATGATACACCTTAACATAGGCTCAAATAAAGGCAACCGCACGGCTATGATAGACCGTGCGGTTGTTTTAATAGGGCTTGCCTTTGCCGGCAAAGCCTTACACCGCTCTGACCCTATAGAGACTGAGCCATGGGGCTTTAATTCTTCAAATATGTTCCTCAATATAGGCTTAACCATCGACGACACAACGTCAGACGCTGAAGCTCTACTCGATAAAGTGAAAGCCATAGAGAAACAAATCAGCAATGAGCCTCACCGCGATAATTCAGGTGCCTACATTGACCGCCCTATCGACATCGACATCATAGCTATTGACAATATGGTCTATCACAGTGACCGTCTTGACGTGCCACATAGACACCTATCGTCAAGACTTTTTGTGCTAAAGCCAATGGCACAGCTATGCCCCGACTGGACGCACCCTATATCCGGAAAAACTCCTCAACAAATGCTCAACGATTTAAACAGATAACAATGTTTCAGACAGTACGCTGCATTGCCTTGCGCACAATCAAATATGATGACAATCGCTCCATTGTCACAGCATGGTCTGTGGAATTGGGCAGACTATCCATCGCCATCCCTGCCGGCAAAGGTCGCGAAGCTCAACGCCGCCGTGCCCTGATGATGCCCCTAAGCCTGTTTGAAGGCGAAGTAGATATACGTCCGGGACGCGAAATTGTCACCATACAAGACGTGAAACCGGTGGTTGTAACGACCTCTATCAACATGAACCCCATAAAGAGTGTTATAGCATTGTTTCTCGCCGATGTCTTGGAACACATCTTGCGCACAAATCAAAGTGACCCCCAACTGTCACATTTCATCTTTGAATCTATCGAATATTTTAACGACTTGGAAGCTCCAACTTCCATAGCTAACTTCCACCTTTATTTCCTCTTTTCGTTAGGTAGCTACATCGGCATTGAGCCGGATATACAATCATGGCATAAAGGCGCAATTTTTGACCTCAAAGAAGGAATATTTCGCTCGTCAGCCCCACTACATACACAATATCTTGATGCACAGAAGTCAGAAGGAATCGTACTGTTAAGTCGCATGACACGTGATAACCTCGCTCACATAAAACTCAACAAGACGGAGCGCAACGAGATGCTTGACCGCATAATAGACTACTACTCAATCCATCTCACACGCCTCACTCCCCTACCCTCACTCACTGTTGTCCGCGAGATGTTCTAATACACCCCCAATTTTCACTCGCCGGACATTTCTTAAACTGATTATTGCTCTACAGATTGGAAAGCTGTTGGAGTTTATCGAGTACCTCAGTTGAAGACATCTGACGACGTTCAGCTAAAGTCTTGGCGAAGTCTGTTGCTATTGCTTGCACGCCGCTGTGGGCAAACAGACGGTCAAAATAAGTATAGCATTTATTGAAAATCGTGTCGCACTCATCATTTTCTAATGAGCAATGCTCGCGTCCCTCTTCGCGCACCAATTTCTTTAATTCATTAAGTGCATCGTGACTGAGTGCGCTATGTTTTTGCAGATAGCTGCGACACATAACATTAGACAATGCCATTGCTGTTGTTATTGTAAAATGCTTTACAATCTGATTCCACGCTAATTTGGCATTGTATATAGGATTTCCTTGAAAATAAAATTGCGGATCTAAAGTGATTGACTCTTTTGGCTCACTGTCTAACGACACTGACACCAAGAGGTCTTCTTCATCCCATGCTACCAAAGAGATAGCCATACCGCTTATGCCGTAACTTTTATCTTGTTCGTCTTTATATTTAAACTGATGTTTCATCTTTATCTGTGGAGAAGACATTTATCTATGCAAAGATACAACTTTAGCATTAAGTGACAAAATAAACTCCGCCATAAGTGTCATATTCAGAACAAGACTATGCTTGCTTCCACTCGCTGATGTTGCGAGTGTCTGTGGAGAAGTTTATGCCAA
>CAYYAA010000191.1:0-2571 GCA_964469875.1 uncultured Bacteroides sp. | reverse complement strand
GCGCGCTGGCGTGTTACATCAAAAAAGCGTCCCACTCCTTGTCGGAATGAGACGCTTTTTTGATAACTTCTATTATATCCTCGATTACAAACCGAGTTTCTTAAGAACTGCTGATGTTACATCAACAACGTCTGAGCCTTGATAGAGGAGCAAGCCTTGTTCATTCGGGAAGATGAATGTGTAGCTGCCTTCTTGACCTACTGCGCTGATAGCGTCAGTGATTTTTTGTTGGATAGGAGCTGCGAGTTGCTCGTTAAGACGGCTGAGGTCTTGTTGTGCGGTATCGCGGAATTGTTCAACCTTTGACATACGTTCTTGTACTTCTTGAACGCGACGTTCCTTGATAGCATCAGGAGTGTTGGGGTCGTTTTGGATTGTTTGGTAGTCGGTATAAAGTTTGTCTACCTCTTCGCGAAGTTTTGACAACTCAGTTTCATATTTTTTTGATGCTTCAGAGAGCTGTTGTTGCATAGCTGTTGATTCAGGCATAGAAGTGAACACCTTGTTTACATCAACAACGCCAAACTTCTGAGCGAATGTTGTGAAGGGGAGTGCAATGAGAATTGCGAGAATGAGTTTTTTAATCATGATTGTTTATTATGATATTGTTATTATTAATCAGTTTGAGTTGCAAAGATAGTGAAACTATTTTGAATAACCTAACTTAGCAAGAACTTCGTTGCTAATATCAATGCGCGGAGACGCATAAATTATATCGCTCGAAGATGCACGGTCAAAGATGGCTTGATAGCCGCGCTCCTCAGAAACTTTTTTGATAGCATTATAAACATCGTCCTGAATGGGTTTGAGCAGGGTTTGACGTTTTTTATAGAGCTCGCCTTCCGGTCCGAAGTATTTGTATCTCAGCTCTGTGGCTTCTTTCTCCTTAGCTACAATTTCTTGCTCACGTTTTTTGACTTGCTCATCAGTGAGAAATACTTTATCCGAGAGGTATGTTTGATACATATTCTCAGCTTCCTTGCCGACAGCTTCGACTTCTTTCTGCCAACGCTGTGAGAGCTGATTTAGCTGTTCGTTTGCCATTTCATAGTTGGGTACATTTTTAAGAATGTATTCCATATCGACAAGCGCAAACTTTTGGGCGGATGCGGCTGCGACTGAAGCAACAATCAAGAATAGAGTTAATGCAAGTTTTTTCATGATTTGCAATATTAATGATTTGTTAAACGTGAAATGTTAATTTAATACTTAGACAATTTTGCCGTCAAAAGGTTTAGACGACAAGGTCTGTTTTATTTCAAAAAAAGAACATAAGAGCGGTGTGTCAGCGGTGTGATAATTAGCTCTTATGTTCTTTTATGTGTCGTTTATAGCTGTAAACAGCTCTTAGAATTCTTGACCTAAGATGAAGTGGAAGTGGCTGCCACCCTTGTCACCGCTCTTGTCTGTGTCGAAACCATAAGCCCAGTCAAGACCCATAAGTCCGACCATAGGCAAGAAGATGCGGACACCGGCACCGGCACTGCGCTTGAGTGAGAAGGGATTGAACTTCTTAACCGAGGTCCATGCGTTACCGCCTTCAACGAAGCCGAGTGCATAGATTGTGGTCGATGATTGGAGCATCAACGGGAAGTGGATTTCCATGCCCATACGTGTGTAAGCATAGCCTTCAGAGCCCCACGGCGTCATTGAGCCGTTGTCATAACCACGGAGTGCGATGGTCTCTGTAGCGTAAGTATAGCTGCCTGACATACCGTCACCACCAACATAGAATGTCTCAAATGGTGACTTCAAGTATTTGTTATAGCTACCCAACAAACCGATGTCGGCACGTGTCATCAAGACGGGTGTCCATTGCTGATTTGATGACAGCGGAGTGTAGGTGCGTGATTTGAAGCGAAGTTTCCAGTACTCAATCCAGCGATAAAGCTCTTTTTTAGCATCGGTCGTTCCGGCTTCGCTGAGTGTCTTCCAGTCTTTCTTGCCTGCCATGAGCTGTGCAGGAGGAGTGAGTTGGAGGTTCAAAGAGAAGCTCGAACCGCTACGTGTATAGTACGGGTTATCTATTGAGTTACGCGCCAAAGTCAAGCCAAGGACGATTGAGTTTGACGTACCATTATTCATGTAGTACAAATAATCCCAGTTCTTGAGGTAGTACCATGTGTAACCGAGTTCTGCGGTAAATGTGAAGTAGTCATCAGGCCACTTCAAGCGTTGACCGAAGCCGACTGTTACGTTTGCCATCTGCAAGACCTTGTTGGGGTCATAAGATGATTGGTAACTGTTCTGATAGTAGTCGTTATAGTAGTTGCTATAGCCTGAATAGTAGTAGTTATAGGCGTTGCCCCATGTTGAGTTATAATATGAGGAGTTGACACCTGTCTGGCGGCTATAATATGCTGATACTGAGAGTGAGTTAGGACGCTTGCCACCAAACCACGGGTCAAGGAATGACACTGAATATGCTTGATAATAGCGAGCATTGGTCTGCGCACTGATAGTGAACGTCTGACCTTCACCTTGTGGTATCACGCCCTTATATGTGCTGGGACGCAAGAGGTTTTTGATTGAGAAGTTGGTGAACTTGAGTGAGAGTTTACCGATAACACC
>CAYYAA010000190.1:0-2693 GCA_964469875.1 uncultured Bacteroides sp. | reverse complement strand
ACAATCTGTCGGTGAGACACCGGATGCGCCGAAACATACACCTAGCGCAAAACAGCCCGAAAACCACGATGTGGTGACTAATACAATAGTTACACCGGTTATTATAGACCAAAAAGCTCCGCTTGTTGTCTTTGTTGGTCCCCCATCAAGTGGAAAAACTATGATATTAGTACGACTTGCAAAGTATCTTAGAAGCAATGGATATATCATTAATACAGACGAGACCTTCCTAAGTACAGAAAAATATAAAGAAGACTGCGAAGAATTCAACGATAAGTTAAACACCAATGTTGCTCTTAAGGGTACGGTAAAATTCCTGCTTGTCAACGTGTATGACAATACCGGAAATCTGATAGCAAAGTTATTGGAGGCCCCTGGTGAAGACTTCTTCACTACAGCAAAAAACAATACAGCAAAAAACAAGCGTATTGAGCCCTATCTTGCTACAATCATGACGAGTGCCAATCCTAAGTCCTATGTGGTACTGCTTGACTTAGACTCTGAGATATCCTTTAGAAGAAACCCTGATTACGTAGGCGCTTATGCAGACAGATTTATAAAAGATTTCTATCCGAAGATAAATAACAAGCGCGATCGTATAGTGTTGCTATATAACAAGATAGACAAGACAATGTTCGGAAACATTAACGAATGTACTAATCCTAAGGGCGCGAGGGAAGATGCAGAAAAGTATTACAAGCAGATGTTTGCTACGATGAAAGTTAGCAAGTGGGGTGGCTTCGTTACTGCAGATAATTTTGTCTTTAAGACCTTCTGCACGGGAATGTTCTCAGCCTCTGTAGATGACCAAGGTAATAATTATCAGACATACAGCGTAGCGTCTGATACCTATCCCGAAGATTTATGGAACGAAATTATAAGACGTTGGTAATATGGAAATAATTATACATGGTAAGCCATTAGCCGGGAGTTTTAAATCAACTCCCGGCATAGATAATGACTTGTGCAATAACATTGTTGAATCCTTTTTTAAAGAAATGAATGGTTTCGACAAGGAGGAAAAACTTGTCGTTGACGCAAGAAAATGGAGGAATAAATGGTATACGGTATATACTTATCGCAAAGGAAGCTTAGACACATCCAAAAGAGATTCCTTCTTTGCTCTCTCTATTATTATTCCGGATGCATACTACTGCCTTACGAGCGAAGTTTTTATCCATTTAAAAAAAGTGTACAACAACTTTGTATCCGGTAAGTACATATCTCAAGAAGGTAACTATCTCGTTTCAGATTTTAGTGACTCTTCCTCTTTCGATAAAATAGTCTCCGAAACCAATAGTAAACAATTTGTTAATTTGGAAGAACCTATTAGCAATTGGATTACTATAGAAAAAACAAACCCAATATATTACAATCCAATAGACTGCGACTCAAAGAAATTTATTGAGGATTTAAAGAAGTATGGACGTATTATTGTATCCTCATCCCAAACCTGTAAAGATGAATTATTGGAAAAAACAAACCTATATATCAACGAAAACAATAAATTAAAACAAAATCTTAATACAAAGAATAAGGAAATAGAGCAACTGAACAATAATATTAAGAGCCTCAATCAGAAAATAGATAATCTACAAAATTCCATTAACTCCTCATCTATTTCTCACGACCAAGATATAAAGAGTCTAAAAGATGAGATAGAGAAAGCCAAAGAAGAAAAGAGGAAAATTGAAGCCGAGTTATCTAACCAAAAAAACAAATACGATAAACTTGAAAAAGAATACAACAAACTCAAGAATAATATAGGATCCGGAGTAGTGCCTGCAGAACCCAAAGTACAAGAACTTGCGAAGTACTGCGGCGCTACAATGCCTAAACATAAGAATCGTTCGGGTAAGATTCTTATGTTTTCCCAGCTAATTTTGAACTTTGTCATTTTGGTATTTTTTGTATATCTTTTTTTTGCGATTCCTTCAAAAAAAAATACGGTAGATAAAGAATACCTAAACGATGTATATAAGAAAGTGGAAGATATAGAAAAAAAGCAAGAAACTATTCTCAACATTCTTTCATCTATATCAATGCAACAACCTTCTCTGCCTACACAATCTAAAGAATTGGATGAAGATTGTGGTCTTCAAATTATTCAAGATACCAAATCTATCTCTATCGAACAGATAGATACCTCTAAACCTGTTATTATAAAATTAAAAAAACATCCCCAAGGATATGAGTTTCATGTATCTAACTTAAAGGGAGATGAAGTTGAGGAAAACAAAAGTATCAACTTAAAAAAGATAAATAGCAGCAAGCCTATTATTATAACCTACCGTTCAGACAACATAGATAAATTAAATCCAAATAATAAAATAGAAATAGAATGAAAAAAATCATTACTTTTATAATGTTGGCAGTAGCACTCATCTCCTGCAACTCTAAAGGATCTAAAGAATACGACCCTTATGCCATAAAGGATAGTTCTAAAAAAGAAGTTGAAAAGAGTTCTTTCCAAATACCTTTCAAGACAACAGAGTCTCAAATAAAGACTATTCACGTTAAACTAAACAATACAAATGGCTACGATGCTATTTTTGATACGGGATGTTCCGGTATGCTAATCTCTAAACTTGAAATGATAGAACTCATTAAATCGGGAACCATAACTGAAAACGACTACGTAGGTGATGCGCAAAGTAGCATTGCCGATGGCTCTGTAATAAATAATCCCATAT
>CAYYAA010000189.1:0-2693 GCA_964469875.1 uncultured Bacteroides sp. | reverse complement strand
CGGGAGCACGATGCTCTTGACTACTTGTTTGCCGTTGAAAGCGTTCTCATAGATGTCTGCGCAATCTGCAGCACTCATATCAATCTCAAAGCAAGCTGTCATATTTGACTTCATCACGTTGAAGTCATCTTGATTAAGTTGACCGCCGGTGATTATCAGCTTGTTAACTGATGCCGGAGCTTTGCGCGCTTGTGTTACGATATCTTTGGCAAGGTTACCCGGAGTTGTTACCTCGACTGACACTGTGATGCCTGAGTTTGATACGAAGTCGTACATCTCGCCCCAGTTTGAGTCGCGGTAGGTATTTGCCAAGTCACTCGGCACAATGATAGTCTCTACATTACCGATACGGTCTGTGCCGTTAAGTTTCACAAACTCAGTGTTCGGCAACTCGCATACGGTGTAGCCGGTGCTGCTAAATGCGTTAGCGTTTACAGTTTTGATGCCCGTCGGAATAGTCAACAATCCTGACAAACCCTGACAACAGTTAAATGCATATTCGCCAATTTCTGTTACAGTCTCAGGTATATCTATTTGTCGCATTGTAGAACAAGATTGGAAAGCCCATCCTCCGATAGTTTCTAATGAGTTGCCCACCTTTATGTTCTCTAATTTTGAACAACCATTAAAAGCCCAAGTGTCGATTTTCTTTAGATTATCCCCAAATGTTGCTGATGTGAGGACATCACAACCCTCAAATGCCTCATAACCAACAGTCTCAACCGCTGTCGCCTCTACTGTACTTAGCGCATCACAATCATGAAACGCATCCCTTCCTATAGTTTTTGCATTATTTAATTGTACAGATATCAAGGCATCACAATCATTAAATGCGCTTGTGCCTATTGTCTCTACATTCTCACCACCTTCAAATGTTGATAAAAATTTACATTCATAAAATAGGTAGTCGTTCAGATTTGTGACTGTCTGTCCTATCTTAACCTCGGTTAAGGTCTCTTTTCCTGCAAATGGTGAGTAATAAGTTTTCCATGTGCCATTAGCTTCGTCATAATAACTTTCGCCTGAAGTATAGGTGATATCACGACCAAGATATACTGATTCAAACGGGCAATTTTCATAATATCTTGACGAGCCTAAGTCTAAAGCTGTTTCGCTATCTTCAAATGTAAGCTCTTTGAGCTTGTTTAGTGATGCAAACATAGTAGTAGGCACGCTGTCAAATGAACCGGGGATAACGAGTGTCTCTACTCCGGTGTTGTCACTCAATACATCATCGCCTAATGCTACGATAGCATATTCTTCACCATCAATCATCACAGACTCCGGAATCCTGATTGCTGTAGTCTCTTGTGCTGCAAGTCTTTCGAGGCTACAAGTGTGGTTGCTCTTGCTGATAATAGCGATTGATGAACCTTCAGACTCAATAGGAAGCTCAACGATACGTTGGAACGCTGCGTTCCACTTTGCATCATTGCGATATGCATCTGCATTAGGCACTTTCAACTTCTCAGATGTTGAGAATGTCTCGCTGCCGATTGTCGGAGGTACGGGATTAAGTGAGGTAACATCTGTAAATGTAGGACCTTGGAAAGCATAGTTACCGATTTTTTCAACACTTGCCGGGATGGTTAAGCTACGGAGATTATAGCAGCCGGAAAATGCACCGGCACTAATAGATTTCAAAGAATCAGTGAGTTCCAAATGTGAAAGATATCCACAATATTGAAACGCATATTCGCCGATTGATGTTACACTCTGAGGAATAATGACCTCAGATAAGTTGCACCACTCAAAAGCTCTCTCGCCAATCTCTGTCAGACCTTCAGGAAAAACTACTTTGCCTAAGCTATAGCAGTTTGAGAATGTGTAAGTTTGAATGCTTTTCAAGTTTTGAGGCAATGTCACTTCTGTCAGTCCTGACCAACCAAATGCCAAACCGCCAATATATTGGATTGAATCGGGCAGATTTATTGTTGATAGATTTCTACAATTTTGGAATGCCGAACCATCAATAGCTGTGATAGTTTCCGGAAGTTGTACTGATGTCACCTCTTCGCATTGGTGGAACGCATAGCCTCCAATAGTCCTAACAATATATTTATGATTGTCAACGTTAATTGTATCAGGAATAACAATATCGCCGGTGTACTTGTCGTCTTCATATTGTGATACGGTCACGAGACTATCACTCACATTATATGAACCGCTTTCTTCATCATAGTAGCTCATGCGATTGTAGTGTATTCCGTCTACGACAAAGTCGGAGGCGAAGGCTAATGACGTCGCACACAGCGCCATCAGAACTGCCGCTACCGGTCGCCGCAATCCTGACCTTTTCTTTTGGTAATGATTATTCATGTGTGATTATTCCCCATGGACCCCTCGGATTAGGATTTTATAAGGCATAAAAAAAGCGTAGGAGTCTGTACCGTCACCCGTCCCACGCATTGAGGCCTTCGCATTGCCCGGTATAGTTGAACGAGCAACGCAGAAGCCCACGCCGATATGACGAAAACCGACGTAATTAATCACGTCAGCATATAATCATACCCATAGGCATCTACCATTGCTTCATTCCTGACTATACCATGAAAGTTGCGAAGTTTCAATGCGTCAAGAAAGAGCGTTAGTAAACGCTTTCCATTTATTTAACACCCACCCCTCAAGCATCAGCCCTCGGCGATGGTGCACAAATTTACTCACAATCCCCACCTCCCACCAAATCTTTAACA
>CAYYAA010000188.1:0-2924 GCA_964469875.1 uncultured Bacteroides sp. | reverse complement strand
CAAAAGAATAAAAACGGGAATA
The DNA here is from genome assembly GCA_964469875.1 of uncultured Bacteroides sp. Lineage (GTDB taxonomy): Bacteria > Bacteroidota > Bacteroidia > Bacteroidales > Muribaculaceae > CAG-873. Next base: position 2,902 of record CAYYAA010000188.1, on the reverse strand, counting down.
TATACAAATTACGAAAGCGGGGCCGAAATCAACTTCGACCTCGCTTTCTTCTCAATAAAAAAATGAAAAACTTTTTATCTATAATCTTTGAATTGCTTTTGGAGACGCTTACGAGCGATGTAAATGCGGCTTTTGACGGTTCCTAAAGGAGTATTGAGGACTTTAGCGATTTCGCCATATTTGTATCCTGCGATGTGCATGGAGAAAGGCACGCGGTATTGCTCGGGGAAAGTTTTGATAGTTTGAATAATTTCTGCTGCGCTATAACTGCCCTCCGGCGTTTCTAAATCAGATTCTTGGAGAAAGCTAACCGGGAATAGAGTATCAGTAGTGTCGATAATAGCTGACGTACGACCTGCCCTGCGATAATTATTGATAAAAATATTACGCATGATAGTGAATACCCACCCCTTGAAGTTGGCATTATCAGAATATTTATCTTGACTGTCCAATACTTTTAGCGTAGTATCTTGCAACAAGTCATAGGCATCATCGCGATTGGCAGTCAACATATAAGCAAAGTTCAGAAGATTACCCTGAATTTTCATCAGCTTTGCTTGGAAATCTTCGTTACTCATAGGTCTAACCAGCATAAATTTAGTTGGGGGTCAGCAGACGTTTAAACCCCGTTAGAATTAATTTGCGGCAAATATAAATAATTTTCGGAAAACTGCAAACTACGAGTGTTAATTAAGAATAAATAATTAGAGATGTGTATTAAGATTTCCAAACCGCGAGAGTGCCTTAGAGAGGGTTGAGTGGCACTTTGATGTTCAAAAATATGTTTTAAAACAATGTTTTTGAATTTATTATTTTTTAGAAAAATTTTTCAGTCGTTTTGTACCGTAACAAATTCTCCACAATTGTTACGTAATCGTTTATTACTTAAGTTGAGTGACTCTAACTCGCTGATTTTTGATTTTATAGGGTGCAACGGCGAGCACTGTTTCACGCGCTTTATCGCGAGGCACGGCGGCATAAGCCGAGTGGTCACTAACGTCGATTCTGCCCACTTGGTCACGAGTTAAACCGCCCTTCTGAATGAGGAAGCCGGCGATGTCACCTTTGGAAATTTTTTCGCGTTTTCCGGCATTGAAATAAAGTGTAGTCATGGTTGATTTTATGGGGTCATCTGACGAGCCAGATGGCAGGTAATCATGCTGCCAAACGACGTGGGCGGGAATGTTTTCGCCATCGGCAGTAATAACGTAAACATCGCCCTCAGCACCTTGTCGGCCCGTTCTGCCGTTGCGATGCGTCCAGCTCTCGACAGTTGACGGCAAGTGGTAATGGATGATAGAGCGCACGCCTTGAATGTCGAGGCCGCGAGCGCCTAAGTCAGTAGCTACCAAGACCGGGAGGGAGCCGTTAGTGAAGGTGATAATAGCGCGTTCACGGTCGAGTTGTTCGAGGCCACCATGATATAGCGATACGGGCACATTTTGCTGTTTTAGGAACTGAGCGACACGCTCTGCGCTCTCGCGATGGTTGACGAACACAATTGTTGAGCCATTGTCAAGAGATTGCAACAGCGAAAGCAATGTGTTTAGCTTGTCACGTTCGGGACTTTGGACACGAGCGATGTGAAGACGAGGCGCGGCAGCCTTTTGGCTTTCGTTATTAAAATTTAAAATTGAAGCGCCCGCCATGCCTGCGAAGTCAGGCATTTGTGATAGCTGTGTTGCAGATGTAAGGACAACGGAGTCGAGAGACTTCATGCGGCTGACAATGCGCCTCATTTCGTCTTGAAAGCCGAGTTCAAGCGATTTGTCGTACTCGTCAAGGACGAGAGCTTTAACGCCGGCGAGTTCAACACGTCTGCGCTGCATGTGGTCGAGCAGACGTCCGGGAGTAGCGACAATAATATCGGGAGTTACTGATAAAGAATTTACTTCATCAGCAACGGCATGACCGCCGTATAGCGCAACGGTTTTGAGACCGATGGCTATGCGGCGAATGATGTCGTAAATCTGCAAAACCAATTCACGCGAAGGGGCGATAATGACACCTCTAACAGAGCCGTCAGATTGAGCCAAAGAGCGCAAGAAAGGAATGGCGAAAGCCACTGTTTTGCCGGAGCCGGTAGGCGCAAGCAAAATCAAGCGAGAAACTTTAGAATCTCTAACGGCGACTTGCATATCGTTGAGGCTCTCGATAGAGAGGCGTTCACGGATAGCGTCGATAATCTGTTTTTGTGTCATTACTTGAATTGGCTAATTAGTAAAAGTCAAGTGCTTAGAGAGCAGCTTCGAGGATTTCGGTGAACTTCTCAGCAGGGAGGAGGTCAGCAGTTCCAACGTATTGTTGAACAGTGCCATCGGGTTTGATGAGGACAACAGTAGGAACAGATTGAACGTTGAAAGCCTTGGCAGTTTCTTCGTATTTCTCGATGTCGATTTCAAAGAAGTCAACAGAGCCGGCATACTTTTCTTCAGCGGCTTTAAAGACGGGAGTTAAGAGCTTGCAAGGGCCACACCAAACGGCGTTAAAGTCAATAACAGTGAGACGTTCAACCTTGCTGTCAGGGCGAATAGTTTCTTCGCTGATAGTAGCGGGAGCTTCCTCAACAGCTTCGGTAGCCTCGCCTTCAGCAGCGGCAGTATCATTAGAAGCGTTGTTTGAGCCTTGGCAAGAAGCGAAGCCGAGAGACAAGCAGATAGCTGCTGCACCGATAAAAGATTTTACTATTTTCATGATTATAATTGAATTAAAGAAACCCGGACGAGGCAATAAAGAGTCGCGTCCGGGTTTCGATTATTTTTTAAGAATTAAGCCAAAGCTGAGTTTGTTTTGTGAACAGCTTCTGCGCTCTTGTGGAAGAGTTCTTTTTCAGCGTCGTTGAGGTCAAATTCAACGATTTTTTCGATACCGTTCTTGCCGAGGATACAGGGAACGCCGATGC
>CAYYAA010000187.1:0-3022 GCA_964469875.1 uncultured Bacteroides sp. | reverse complement strand
TAAGTGGTCAAATTCGACCACTTTAAAATTAGATCACTTCACATCCTATGGCACAACTTTTTCACTAAGTCTATGTCGAAAAGTTGGTCACTTGACCGGTTTTTCGACACAAAACGCCTACTTAATAGTCTAACATTGAAACATCAAGGAGAAAATCTATAATTCCCATAGTCACAATTCCGTACTCATTGCGTTTCGGCTTTATATAGTCTTTAACGACGATGACTTTCTTAAATGTATCGTCTATATTACGCAGCGAGGCTGATTCTTGCCGTTCTTTTGCTTCTGTAGGCATGGCGAATGCAGATTGAATATAGTAGCGCTGACTGCCTCTGTTTGCCACAAAGTCAACCTCATGTTGTTTGCGCAACCTTTTGCCGCTATCGTCTATATATCTCGATTCCACAACGCCCACATCTACCGAAAAGCCTCTTATTCTCAACTCATTATAAATAATATTTTCCATTATATGAGTCTCTTCTTGCTGTCTAAAATCGAGCAAGGCATTTCTCAGTCCTATATCTGTAAAGTAATATTTGGATAATGTATTGATATATTTTTTGCCTTTTATATCATATCGGATAGCTTTTTCCACGATGAAGGCATCTTGAAGATATGACAGATAACGAGAAATTGCTTTATCAGACAAGGATGCGTTCTTTAGTGTTTTGAATGTTCTCGACAGTTTAAGAGGATTGCATGGCGAACCTATTGCAGACGCTATCACACAAACTAACTCGTTAAATTCCATTCGATTTTTAATACGATGTCTATCAAGAATATCAACAGAATAGACAGTATTGTATAGATTTTTGAGATAGTCCGACTTTTTCTGATCACCATCCAACATTAATGTGTGAGGAAGTCCTCCGTAAGTATAAAAGTCATTCCACGCATCAAGCGGATGCCGCGCGTCAACTGACATAAATTCTGCAAACGAAAGCGGATAAACATGTATTTGGTCACCTCTTCCACGGAACTCAGTGACAATATCCGTTGAAAGGAAGCGTGAGTTACTTCCCGTGACATAAATATCAAGGTTTTGCCTTCTAAGCAGACCGTTGAGCACAGTCTCAAATTCTTGAAGAAGTTGAACCTCATCAAGCAAAAGATAATATCTCTTATCATCAGAAATCACATCGTCAAGGTAGTGCATCAGTGCCTCAGGCTCACATAGTTTATGATAGGTCCAGTCGTCAAACGCTATCTTTATTATGCAGTCAGCAGCAACGCCCTCCTCTTGAAGGTGCTGAGCAAAGAGATTGAAAAGCAGATATGACTTGCCGCATCGCCGCATACCGGTGATGATTTTAATAAGTCCGTTCCATTTCCCCGAAATGAGTTGATTGAGATATAAGGGACGCTTGATTTCCATGAATATTAAGTTTTATGTCGAAAAGTTGGTCACTTGACCGGTTTTTCGACACAAAGATAGCACTTAATATCAACAATTTAAAATTTCTATGTCGAAAAGTTGGTCACTTGACCGGTTTTTCGGCGTAAAAAAAATTCAGAGCCTAAACTGCATCATTATTTTATTGACATCTGATTTTTGGGACTATGCACTGCAAAAAACATTTAAGAACGGCTTTGTGACGGTGTTCTGATGCAGTCTTGGCATTAACCGCAGTTAACTATGACCAATAACCGTTTTTAACCATACCGCCACATTTCATTCATATTTTTTATCGTAAATGGAGTTAATGCTACAACTTGCCACCCCTAAAGACAATGAAAGTGCGCTACTTCACAGTAACGCACCTCCCTCATAACCAAAATTCAAGTATATATGTTGTGAGTCTAACAAAACGTAATCAAACAAGAATTGTGAAAAATGTTTCGTAATCACTTTCACATCTTTTCACACGGCAAAGATAATACATTCTTGTTACAATTGTTCCAATCATACGGTAAATTTAGTTTAATTTTAGTTAATATAGCTATAAATGGCGGCAAATTTGCACGTAACAACGATGTTTGTGCATTTGTTTGCACAAAATCTACGAAAATCGTATCTTTGCACAAATATAGAATAATATAAAAACGACATATATGAATCCACTCGAATTAAGTGAACAAGAGATAATCCGCCGCGGCAGTCTCGACGCTCTGCGTCAAATGGGCATTGACCCCTACCCTGCTGCAGAATTTCCCGTCACCGGTCACAGCGATGAAATCCGTCAAAACTTTTCTGACGAAGCCGAGAAACGCGAAGTGAGCGTTGCCGGTCGTATTATGAGCCGCCGCATCATGGGCAAGGCTTCTTTCATGGAGTTGCAAGATGCTTTCGGCAGAATTCAGGTCTACATCTCTCGCGATGAGATTTGTCCTGACGAAAACAAAGATTTGTATAATGTTGTATTTAAGAAACTTCTCGACATCGGTGACTTTGTTGGCATCAAAGGATATGTGTTCCGCACCCAAACGGGCGAAATCTCAATCCACGCCGAATCGCTTACCGTACTGAGCAAGTCTCTGCGTCCGCTGCCTATCGTTAAGGTTAAGGACGGTGTGACTTATGACGCATTTGATGACCCTGAGTTGCGCTATCGCCGCCGCTATGTTGACCTCGTTGTCAATGACGGCGTTAAAGATATATTCTTAAAGCGCACAAAGGTCTATTCGTCTATGCGCGAATACTTTAACAACGCCGGATATATCGAAGTCGAGACTCCTATCCTGCAATCAATTCCCGGTGGTGCTTCGGCTCGTCCGTTCATCACTCACCATAACGCATTGGACATCCCCTTGTACCTGCGCATCGCCGATGAGCTTTATCTCAAACGCCTTATCGTAGGCGGATTTGACGGCGTTTATGAGTTCTCTAAGAACTTCCGCAACGAGGGTATGGATCGCACACACAATCCGGAATTCACTTGTATGGAAATTTATGTTTCTTACAAGGACTACAACTGGATGATGACCTTCACCGAGAAAATGCTTGAAAAGATTTGTCTCGATGTCAATGGCACTACCGAGGTCAAAGTGGGCGACAACACTATCAGCTTCAAAGCGCCATTCC
>CAYYAA010000186.1:0-3026 GCA_964469875.1 uncultured Bacteroides sp. | reverse complement strand
ACGCTTATGTGACGGCACAACATTGCCGTCTGCTCCGGTCATTCCGATAGCATTACAGCCTCGGCTTTGCAGACCTGCCACGATGCGCTTATTTATCAACCCGGCATAGACCATAGTCACAACGTCAAGTGTTTCGCGGTCTGTGACACGACGACCGTTGACCATTTTAGTCTCTATCTGCAAGCGCTCACTCAGTCGCGTCGCTTCTTTGCCTCCACCGTGAACAAGCACTTTGGGTGACGGCAGTTTCACGAAGTCATCAAGAAAACGGCTAAGCACTTCGGGGTTGTCTATAACATTACCACCGATTTTTACGACATTGATATGCGTGATATTAGTCATTACTTCAAGCCCTCCAAGAGACGTTTGATAACGGTTTGTGCCGAAATTTCACGGTTTGCCGCTTCCGGAATTACGATGCTGCGCGGTGAGTCTATAACCTCATCAGACACAATCATATTACGACGAACAGGCAGACAGTGCATGAAGTATGCGTTATTTGTCAACGCCATCTTTTCAGCGTCAACTGTCCAGCTCCTATCACGGCTTAATACTTGACCATAGTTCGGGTCGGCATACGCTGACCAGTTCTTGGCATACACAAAGTCAGCACCTTCGAGCGCCTTGCGTTGGTCATATTCAACACGAGCATTGCCGACAAATTTCGGGTCTAACTCATAGCCGTGAGGATGAGTGATAACAAATTCATAGTCTGTCGCATTCATCCATTCTGCGAAGGAGTTAGGCACAGCTTGCGGCAGTGCGCGAGGATGTGGTGCCCATGTCATTACAACTTTGGGCCGTGCCTTAGTCTTATATTCTTCAATAGTAATCAAGTCGGCAAAGCTCTGCAAGGGGTGACGGGTTGCTGCCTCCATGCTGAACACGGGACGACCTGAATACTTGATAAATTGCTCAATCACGCGCTCCTCATAGTCTGCCGCCTTATCTGTCAATCCGGCAAAGGAGCGTACACCGATGATGTCGCAGTATGAACCCATGACTGGAATTGCCTCAAGCAAGTGCTCAGCCTTATCTCCGTCCATAATGACACCATATTCGGTCTCAAGTTTCCACGCACCTTGATTGACATCAAGCACCATAACATTCATGCCCAGGTTCATCGCAGCTTTTTGTGTGCTGAGACGTGTGCGCAGACTTGAATTAAAGAATATCATTAACAGCGTTTTGTTACGACCAAGTTCGGTATAGGCAAAGCGATTTTTCTTTATCTCCAACGCTTCTTTTACCGCCAAATTAAGGTCGCCTAAATCGCCGACACATGTGAATTTGTTCATCGCAATAACTGTTTATTCGGTTAGCAAACTTTTGAAATCTTTGAGGAAACGGTCTGCCTCGGCTTTGCCGATACACAGCGCCGGAAGAAGACGCACTGTCGAAACGCCTGCGCCTCCGGTGAAGATATGTTTCTCAAAAAGCAACTTGCGACGCATCTCGCTTCCTGAGCCTTCAACCTCTACACCTATCATCAAGCCACGACCTCGCACGTCTTTGAGCTGGGGCATCTTACGAAGCTCGGCAAGCAAATACTCTCCTACTTCGTATGAGTTTTGGATAAGATTTTCTGTCTCGATAACGTCTAGAACAGCGATAGCCGCTGCACAAGCGAGGTGATTACCGCCGAAGGTGGTGCCGAGCATTCCTTTTACAGCCGTAAAGTCGGGAGCTATCAACACTGCACCCATCGGGAAGCCGTTTGCAATGCCTTTGGCTACCGTAATCAAATCGGGACGTATGCCTGTATATTGGTGTGCAAAGAATTTACCGCTGCGACCATAGCCTGATTGTATCTCGTCAAGTATCAACTTAACGCCATACTTCGCAGTCACTTCGCGCAACTGCACCATAAAGTTATCATCGGGTTGAACAATTCCGGCTACGCCTTGAATGCCCTCGATGATAACAGCGCAGAACTCGCCTGTTGCCAACTTTGCCTCAACTGCCGCAAGGTCGTTAAGCGCAACAAATTCAACATTCTCTGTGCGGTTAAACGGCGATACAATTTTGGGGTTATCTGTTGCAGCAACAGCGCCGGATGTACGTCCGTGGAACGAGCGCGAAAATGCCAATACTTTTGACTTGCCCGTCTGGAATGACGCGAGCTTGATTGCATTCTCATTTGCCTCTGCTCCTGAGTTGCATAGGAACAAGCTATAATCATCATATCCGCTGACACGTCCCAAACGCTTTGCCAACTCTGATTGCAACGAGTTTTGCACCGAGTTTGAATAGAAACCGAGCTTCGCTACTTGCTCAGACACTGCTTCTACATATTTGGGATGTGCATGACCGATTGAGATAACGGCGTGACCTCCATAAAGGTCAAGATACTCCGTGCCGGCTGCGTCATAGACATAACAGCCTTTGCCCTTAACCGGTTCTATATCATAAAGTGAATATACGTCAAATAAATTCATCGTATTTGTGCTTAGAATGATGACGGTTTGAGACGCAATCCGAGATGTTCGTCCCATCCGCACATTAAATTCATATTTTGAACTGCCTGACCTGACGCGCCCTTCAAGAGATTATCTATAACGGTCACAATCAACAACTTGCCGCCATGTCGCTCTACTCCGACCACTGCCTTATTCGTATTAACAACCTGCTTCAAGTCGGGCAACTTGTCTGATACAAATGTGAATGCTGCGTCTTTGTAGTAGTCTTTATATAACTTCTTTACTTCGTCAATTGACAAATCGCAATCGGTGTAAACCGATGCAAAGATACCGCGTGCAAAGTCACCTCTTACAGGCACAAAGTTAATATCTTTGTCAAAATCGGGCTGCAAACTCGTCAAGGTGCGACGAATTTCTTTAAGATGTTGATGCTCAAAGGCTTTATACACAGAGATATTGTCGCTGCGCCAACTGAAGTGTGTCGTCGCTCCGGGCTTGACACCTGCCCCCGTTGAGCCGGTCAGTGCTGTGATATGCACTTCGTTCTTCAACAATCCTGCTGCCGCCAATGGCAACAACGATAGCTGTAATGCCGTGGCAAAGCAT
>CAYYAA010000185.1:1619-3035 GCA_964469875.1 uncultured Bacteroides sp. | reverse complement strand
TAAGAAATCAATCGTAAAAGCAGTGATATCAACAAAATAATAACATAAAACTTTTAATTAACATGATTCGTAAAACATTTATCAGTTATGCTGCTGCCGCTGCGGCAATTTTGATGCCGTTGGCAGCAAGTGCAACAGTTACGCCTTATGACCTACCTGACGGAATAAGCAGTGTGGACCCGCCTCAAGGCTATGTCGATTTGACAAATAATGCCAATCCGCTTGGCGTTCAACAAATCAGTGTAGTTTTCCAATCCAGCAATTTGGAGGCTAATCCTAATGCTAAGGGCGATGTCGTTTTGTATAAAGATGCAAGCGATACCGTCTACGATAGCGTTCCTGCAAGCGCCGCAACAGTTGACCAATACACACACCAATATGGCAGCATTATTTTTGAACACAAACACACTGCCGAAGGTGTCTATACGGTCGTTATACCTGAAGGCACTTGGCTCGTTGACGGTAATAATTCGCCTGAAATCAAACTTAACTATGAGATACGTCAAGAGACCACCATCTCACCTGCAGCAGGTCTCGTTGACGCTCTTGACAATGTGAGCATCACATTTAACTTGGCAGAAAAAGTTGAACTTGTCAGCAATAACATCGTCGCTGCAGCTACAGGCTCAACCGAAGACTGCAAGGTTGAAGTAACAATCAATGGCAATGTCGTTGAACTCGCTATCAGCAACAGCGATGGCAGTGCGCTCGGCAAAGGCTCTTATGACTTGTTTATCCCTGCGTCTACTTTCAAACTCATTAGCACAGAGAACGGCGAGGAAGTTGTCAGCTATAACAAAATAATCATGTTACAATATGATGTTCCCGCATTCCCCAAATTGCCTATCACACCTGAAGAAGGTGAGGTAACCGGCTTTAAGAGCTTCACTATCTCAGCAGATTATGGCTATAGCATTTGGATGGTCGATGATAAGACTCGTTCTTATATCTATAGCGTAGACGAAGATGGTAACCTCGCTGCTGATGCTTCTTACAAGCTGTTGGCAAAATACAACACTGACGGCACAATCCAACTCAACGTCCTCGACTCAAGCTGGAATCCTGTTGAAGAGCCCGTTGTTCCCGCTCCCGGCAGATATGCTCTCGTATTGGCAAACGCATTGCTCTCAGGTGACTACAATGGCGACTTTGTGTCAACACCGTCTTATGTTTACTACTATGACGTTGTAGAGTCATCTACAGGCATTCAAGTAATCAAAGTTGAGTCATCGCCAATCGGAGACGTTTACAATCTCTCAGGTGTCAAAGTGGCACATGGCGCAGCACAGATGCGTCAACTTCCCGCCGGTGTATATATCGTCAACGGAATGAAGATTGTGAAGAAGTAAAACTTTAGTCAAACAATTATACGAAAAGCGAGGAACTGACTCTCGGGTCAATTCCTCGCTTAACTTT
>CAYYAA010000185.1:0-1519 GCA_964469875.1 uncultured Bacteroides sp. | reverse complement strand
GCTTACTTGTAATTTTCGGCGTAGTCGCGGATGGCGAGGAGAATGTTGCGGTCGGTGTCGGTTAATTCGACATGACGGCGTGCCATTACGCGCTCGGCGATGGCAAAGAATTTTGACATTGGGACATCGCTAAATCCTGCTGTGCCTCCTTCGCTGAATGATGCGATGAAGTTACGCGGGAAGCCTGCGCCGTGGATGTTAACGCCTACGCCAACGACAGTCGCGGTGTTGAACATTGTGTTGATGCCGGCTTTGGAGTGGTCGCCCATTATAAGGCCGCAGAATTGCAATCCTGTGCGCAGGAAGCGGTGTGCCGGATAGTTCCAGAGCTTAATCTCGGTGTAGTCGTTTTTGAGATTTGACGCAACGCATCCTGCGCCGAGGTTACACCATTCGCCGATAACGGCGTTGCCGAGAAATCCGTCGTGCGCTTTGTTGCTGTAGCCTATGATTACGACATTGTTAAGCTCGCCGCCGACCTTACACCAAGGACCGAGTGTTGTCGAACCGTAAACTTTTGTGCCCATATTTACGCAAGAATGTTGACCAATGGCAATAGGTCCGCGCAGTGTACAGCCCTCCATGATTTCGGCATCGCGGTCTACATATATCGGGCCGTTTTTGGTGTTTAGGAATGCGCCTTCAATGGTTGCACCTTCTTCGACAAAAATCAACGCACTGTCGCCGATGACGGTGTTGGTCTCGCTCAGCGCTTGACTCTTGCGATCGGCAGTCAGACGTGAGAATTCTGCTTTGATTGCTTCGCCATTTTGCATGAATATGTCATAAGCCATGTTTATGCGTTTCACTTCGCCGTCGTATGTGAGACACTTTTGTTCCTTGCCATAGCGGGCAATGAGCTCGTCTGTGTTGTCATATAGAGCGTCGCCGGGCTTGAGTGCTCTGACAGCCTCCGCTAATGCTTCATCGGCGATTATGTTGCCTGCCACCATTAGGTCACGATCTGTGTCACCGCTGAGCGGAAATTTCTCGGCGAGATAGTCCTCAGTCAGCCATGAGTATTCGCCGGGCAGCATAGCTTGCCATTTCTCGGCGAGTGTTGTGATGCCGACGCGCAGGGCGGCAACGGGGCGGGTATATGTGAGTGGAAGAAGGTTTTCACGTGCTTTTGCAGGGTCAAAGATTATAATTTTCATGATTTTCAAAGTCTATTATCATTTTTGTTTTGCAAAATTACTAATTTTGTGCTGTAAATAAAAACATAAGGCAAACATGGAGTTTAAGAAAACAGACTTTCCGGGAGTGTGGATTATCGAGCCAAAGCGCTATGGCGATGCACGCGGATATTTTTGCGAAACATTTAAGGCAGAGGAGTTTGAACAGCACGTTGGTCACTTCTCTTTTGTGCAAGATAATGAGTCGGTGTCGAGGCGTGGCGTTTTGCGCGGTCTTCACTATCAGCGAGGTGCTGCGGCACAAGCTAAGCTCGTGCGCGTCTCACAAGGTGCTGTTCTCGATGTAGCTGTCGATTTGCGCCGTTCATCGCCTACTTACGGCA
>CAYYAA010000184.1:0-3039 GCA_964469875.1 uncultured Bacteroides sp. | reverse complement strand
AAAGGGTGTACCGGCTGACGACTTGGCAAGAGCTATCACGCTTAAAATGCAGGATTATGAGGACTTGTACGGAACAAACGAAAGAGAAGTGACCGTAAGCGAGCGCCTTACCGGAATCATCAAACGAGCATATCATAAGACCGGAAAACCGGTTGTTGTCATTATTGACGAGTATGACGCACCATTGTTAGATGTCATTCACGACCATTCAGAGTTAGAAGCTGTGCGCAAAGTGATGCGAGATTTCTATTCTCCCTTAAAATATTGTGATGAGTATCTTCGTTTTGTATTCATCACAGGCATCTCGATGTTCTCCCAATTGAGTATCTTCAGCGAGATGAATAATTTGGAAATTATAACACGCAGCAAAGATTACGCGACAATTTGTGGCATTACAGAACAAGAATTGCTTGACAATTTCCAGTATGGCATAGAGACTCTCGCAACTAAACTCAATTGCTCATCTAACGAGATGCTCGCTCAATTAAAAGACAAATATGACGGCTACCATTTCTGCGGTGACACTGAGGGTGTATATAACCCGTTCAGTCTCCTAAATGCGTTTAAACAAAATGAGCTTGGAAATTATTGGTTTCGCAGTGGCACTCCGCGTTCTCTTGTAGAGATGCTCAAAAAGTATAAACTAAAAGGAGATTTTAATATTAGCCATTTAGAGAACAGTGGGCGTATTCCCGCCGAAAAATTTGAATCTCCATTGGAAGCTGAGACCGGTCCGATTCCATTGCTTTATCAAGCCGGATATTTGACTATAAAAGACTACGACCCTAAAGGAAGTGCCTATATACTTGGAATCCCAAATAGTGAAGTTAGAGTAGGATTGTTGCAGAATCTTCTTCCACTGTTTTCACCTATTTCACTTGACGAAGCTATCGACGTGCGAGGTGTCGCTGATTTTACATCTGCCGCACTATGTAATGGCGATGTGCAAAAGGCGATGCTCCAATTTAAATCTGTATTGGCATCCATCCCATTTATGAAGGGCGATAAGGATATTCTCGCTGACGCTGCAAAAACCGAAGCCCATTACCATATAATCTTCTATTTCTTCTTCCGAATGCTCTCAAACGAGGCTTATGCTGAGGTGCGCAACGCCATCGGTGCTACTGACGTGGTCATTAAGACACCAAAATACATCTACATTGTCGAGATTAAAATCGACTCATCGGCGGATGTTGCGCTCAAACAAATTGAAGATAAAGGATATGCAACGCCATATCTTGCCGATGGCAAAGAAATCATAAAGCTCGGACTTAATTTCTCTACAGAGTCTCGAACTATTAGCGAATGGAAGCAGGCATAAACCTGTTCTGCTACAAGAACTTGTTTTGCTGTCAAAATATTTGCCTCCCCTCTGAAAATCAGGCACTAAAAAATCCGGGAAGACATAGAGCCTTCCCGGATTGGTCTATTTAAATGCTAAGTGTAAGCCTGAATTACTTGACGATAAACTTGCTTGCCTTCGTGCCCTGACGACGGATATAAAGACCCGGCGTGAGATTGTCAGCATTAACCTTTACGCCATTGAGATTGAACACCTCGACGGGTGCATTTGCCTCGTCAACTGAGATAGCATTGACACCTGATGAGGCTTGGAACGTTCCGGGGAAGAAGTAAACATATACCCATGTCCAGTTAACCGATGAGCTATAGAGTTGGAATGCCATATCAAAGTAGTCCGAACCATCTGTTGCAGTGCCCCATTCGCTATAACTTGCGCTGTAGCCGGTTGCATAGGTGAACTTAACATCATTGATATAGAATGTCTTCTTAACCTGACCGGTCGGGAAATTAGTATTAACGCTGCCTGCTGCCTTATCTGCCTCAACGATAAGCTCGAGGTCTGAACTTAAAAATTCCGGGAAGGTGTAAACATTTTCACTAACCTTGACCGGTACGTTCATTGATGTATATTTTGTGTTGTACTGTGTGTACACTTGGAGATCCATTGTTCCCTCTGTGCTGTTATTGACTTCATCATTAGGAAGATAGATTAACAAAGTGTACGTATCTTCTGTCGTACCTGCCGACATTGACGTATAGAGCGACAAATACTTGCCAAAAGCATTCTTCCCACTGGCATTATATGCGCTATGATAGAAATCACGAATATAGTAATAATCCGTTGAACCTACCTCGAAATATCCCGATACCCAATCTGACGGAATAGTCGATGTTGCTGTGCCATCCTCAATATTATAATTAACATCAATAGGATAAGGATAACCACAAATCTTGCTAATATGAACAACATTATTATCTGCATCAACAACACCGGTAACAGTGATATCTGACGTTGCAGATGAGCCATACTTTTGCGCTGTTGCATCTAAGTCCTCACCCACCTCATAAGGCTTATAGTCATCAGGAAGCTGCATGATAACCTCGACATCAGTCGCAATAGCTCCTTCATCAAACAAATAGACATAATAGGTCAACCAATTGACACCGTCCTCGTCTTTTTCATAATAAAAAGCAAGTCCATAGTTATCAGTGTCATTGTAGACAAAATATTTTGTGAACTTACCCAATTCACCAAGAGTTATACCGGTGTAACGTGTTCCCATTGTTTGATTACAGCCAACAGTGTTGTCATCAAAGGGATACGCAACAAAGTCATAGCCGGTCTCAAGGAAGTTGGGGAACGTAATCTTACTTCCATCTATCGTGGCTGAGATAGTGAAATCAGCGCCATCAATATAGATGTAGTCTCCGTTAGCGTCCTTCTCTCCGCTATAATAGCTGGTGTAAGCGGTGAGCTGTACGTCGGTCGCTGCATGGGCTGCAACTGCCAACATCATCATAAGTAATAGAGTGTAAATTTTCTTCATACTCAGTTAGATTTAAGTTCGTATTTCGTTTTTATTAGATTTTTGCGCTTGTAAATATGCTGTTTATATGGTATTTATAAAATCTTTCACAAATCGCCCGCAATTTAATAAAAAGATTAATACAACTCAGCTTTTTAACTAAGATTAACCCGCCTTGCGCCTATCGTAGACAGCCCCTCTCGCCTCAAAA
>CAYYAA010000183.1:0-3076 GCA_964469875.1 uncultured Bacteroides sp. | reverse complement strand
GGAATTTGACCGTCATATCTTGCCGAATGTCTACAGCGTAAACTTCTGGCACCCCGCGCCGCGTGATGGTAGCGAATCCTTAGCAACTAAGGCCGCTCGTAAAGGCTATCCCGTAGTGTTGTGTAATGCTGATTTATTCTATATGGATATGGTCTACAGCTATCACCCCGAAGAGCGAGGTCTGTATTGGGCAAGTCCTGTTGACGAGTTCAAGAGCATGTCGGGCTACTTGCCAAAACTGTGTGAAGGCAAGGCATTAGGCGCATCAGGCAATCTCTTTGGTGAGACTCTGCGCAGTGACAGTCAAGCCGAGAGCTATCTGTTGCCAAAAATGCTCGGTTTGGCTGAACGTGCATGGAACGGTGGCGAGACCTATTCTGATAGCAAATTGCAGCTGCTTATTGACAAATTTGAGATGCCATATTGGACGAGCCGAGGTTATAACTATCACCTGCGCCAGCCGGGTATCAAGATTGCTGACGGCGTTGTCACGATGAATAGTCCATACAGTGACGGCGAAATACGCTATACACTTGACGGTAGTAATCCGACAGCATCATCACCGATTTACACCGAGCCAATCACGACTGACGCAAAGCAAGTGCGCGCTATCATCACACTTAACGACAAGCAATCTGTTGTCACGATAGCAAATCGTTGACAATAAGTATATAAACTTATAAAAGCACGCCGAAAGCCGTTTCTAAGGCCATCTTCGGCGTGTTTTTATTGGTTAAAGTCGGTTAAATAATTTGACTGTATTACCAAAGAATGTAACTTTGCCATGAAATAAGACACAACACGAACAAAAAGAAATGAAAAAGCGTATTCTTTTGTCATTCTTTTGTCTGTTTGCGGCTGTATGCTGTCTTGAGGCACAAGGATTGACAGAAACAAACGATAAACCTGAAAACGAAATTGCAAGCCAATCTAAAACTACCAAGAGATACTACATGGAGATACAGGGCATACAAAGCCCGGTAAACGCTAAGGCTTTCGATATACAGCTAATCCCCGGAAGACTTATACAAATGCTCTCCAAACTCACGGCGGCAGATTTGCGCAATTTCTGCAGCTCTCGTCAGATTAATGGCATGAGTGACGCGATGAACCATCTGAGCCTGCTCGGTTGGACCTTGCAAGACTGCTATGCAACGGCAATAAGCGGCAACGTCTGCACTCATTGGATAGTCTACAAAGATGCCGTAAATATAGACGAATTAGTTGACGGTCTCCTATCTAAGTGAAATTCAAAATAAGTCTAATTCAAAACCATAAAATATATCCGTTTTATATGAGGAAATCTTTACAACTATTTGCTGTTGCAGCTTTAAGCGTAGGCACTGCCTTCGCTGACGAGCCGTTAGTCTTTCAAAACGAGGCATTATACCGTCTCTCGCCAAATGGCGAATGGGGCGTGAGTTGTGGCGATGGTCAGTTTATCGTGCACAACTTCAAAACAGGCAAGAAATATACCTCTGAGGTAGACGAGACTGCTGAAGGCTATGAATACGATGGCTATCTCAATGCCGGGTTTGGTAACTCTGTGAGCAATGATGGCTACGTTACAGGTACGACAACTTATACCGGCGGCGCAGGTGTCTGGGTGCCTGAAGGTGAAGGTAAATGGATTATGCTCCCGACAATAGGCTCGAGCAACAATGCCCACGGCATCACTCCCGATGGAAGCCGCATCGTTGGCTACTCTTCGGTTGGTCAATCCAATTACTATGAAATGGCGATATACTCTGTGCCTATCCTTTGGAAACGAAATAGTGAGGGCGGCTATGACCTTAACATCTTGCCTTATCCGACAAAAGATATTTTTGGACGCACCCCGCAATATGTGATTGCGCACAGCATCAGCAGTGACGGCAAGACCATTACCGGACAGATGACCGACTATTCAGGCTTCTATCATACGCCGGTAGTGTTCCGCGAACAAGCCGATGGCTCGTGGACTTGCGACTTTGTTAATGCTGAGTTGCAAACACACGGCATTGAATTCCCGGCTTGGGAGGAGTGGAACGGTGAGCTTCCCGTTGAGGATGATTTCATGACTGATCAGGAATATGACAATTACTATGCAGCATATACGCTCTGGGCTAATAATGGCTATGTTGGCTCTGAACCCGTAGCCACAGACTATATGACCTCAGCAGAAATTGCTTCTTACAACAAAGCATTGCAAGATTATGCTGATGCTTATGAGGCATATTCACAGCGCGTGAGCGCGTTCAATGAAGCCATGTCGCAGGCCAAAGCTCTCGGTCTGCCCGACTTCGAGATGAACACCGTGGCGATGTCTCTGAATGGCAAATATTATGCAACACCAAGCACACAAGGTAGCTTCTATGACGAATATAACTCTACAAGTACAAGCGTCTACACACCATATCTGTTTGACCTTGAAACAGGCGAGTATATCGCGTTCAAAGATAATAATAACTCAGTCTCTTATGTTAGTAACAGCGGAGAAGTGTTCGGCGCAAGAGCCTTGTTTGACGGCGTAACGCGCATGGGCTTTGCTCGCGCTGCCGGCGCTGATAAGTTTGTCCCATTCTATGAATACTTGGCAACGCGTGACAAGTCTGTCGCTACATGGGTCGAAGAGAACACAGATATGGCTTATGTCGAAAGCGTTAATACTGAAGTACCCGACGATGACGAGAACTATCTGCAATGGGCTGAAGATGTGCTCTCAGGTCTGCCCGTTGGTAATGAAGACGCTTCAGTCATTGCCGCTTGGGTTTATGACTACTTTGATGACGATGTGCCATATTACACTTACGTCTTCCAAATGTCAGACAGAACTAACGGCGTGGCGTCTACACTCGCTGATAAGTCTTTCGGCGTGAAAGTCAATGCAAACGGCGAAATCGCTGTTACAGGCAATGCGGCAAGCATCGAGGTCTATAACCTGCAAGGCGCAAAAGTTTATAGTAACAATGCACCGACCGCTACTGTTCAGACTGAGCTTGGCACAGGATTTTATGTCGTAAAAGCTACATCTGTAGATGGTAAGAAATCAATCGTAAAAGCAGTGATATCAACAAAATAATAACATAAAACTTTT
>CAYYAA010000182.1:0-3079 GCA_964469875.1 uncultured Bacteroides sp. | reverse complement strand
TCGTGACATTACGGCTTTAAGCAAGCCAAAGGAATTACCTTTACGCCATCCTCTCTTGTGTAAGCATACTTGCCGGCGGTTAAGATTATCTTCAGTGTAGGCAGAGCAATCGGCACTTGCGATTCATCTCTATTGTGGGCAATAATAAGCTGCTCAATTTTCAACAAATGCTTAGCACCCTCATCAATTTCTCTGCTACCTAACTTACACTCAATTAAGGCATATCGTCCATCTGACAAATGAAGAACAAGGTCAGCTTCAAGGTCATATCTGTCATGATAATAAGAAATATGGCTATCCATATCAATTGTGTACGCCTTCAAGTCTCTTACGCACATCTGTTCAAAGATAAATCCAAATGTTTTAAGCTGAGTTTGCAAAGATTCAGGTGTTTGACCTAACAAAGCTACAGCAATTGAGGGGTCACAGAAACAACGCTTCGGAGAACTTCTTATAACAGTTTTGCTCCTTATAGCAGGACACCAAGCATCAATATCTTGTATTACAAACAGACGCTCTAAAGCATTGACATAATCATCAAATGTTTCTGAAGAACAAGACATATCCTCTTGTGCTGTCACATCGGCTAACATAGATTTCTTTTTAGCCAACGTTGATATATTACGAGCATAGGAACGTAAGATTTGATTAGCCAACTTCTCATTTCTCTGCCTACCATCCACTCTTGAAATATCTTCAGCGCACACGCTTTTAACATAGCTGCGAGCAATCAATAATTTAGCTTCCTGAGAGCGAGCATTTAGCGAAGCAGGCCAACCACCACGACAAGCAGCAAAGATAATATCCTCGACAGACATATCAGATGTCACGCCATCAATATCAGTCGAAACATCATTAAACAAAGATTTTAACGAAATTCTGCCGTTAGATTCTTGGGATTCCCACAATGACATAGGCAACATACGCAGTCTAACAATGCGTCCGGTGCCTGAATGTAAGATATTCTTACGGTCAACGCTGTTTGAGCCTGTCAAAATAAACTGTCCCGGGAGTGCACGTTTATCAACAGTAAGGCGAACCGCGTCCCATATAACGGGAGCGTCTTGCCACTCGTCAATAAGACGAGGCACATCACCTATAAGCAACAGTGACGGCTTTGTTGTAGCTGTCTGTAGATATTCGTCTCTTAAATCTACATCCTGCATTCTTAAAACGCTTCCCGCTTGTTGCTCGGCTGTTGTTGTTTTGCCGCACCACTTGGGACCTTCAATCAAAACAGCACCAAAGGCATCGAGATAAGTGCTCAAAAGTCCGTCTGCTACTCTTTCAAGATAATTCATACCTAACAAGTTTATAATCTGACACAAAAGTACAAAATTAATTCAATTTAGCAAAGCAAATTTGGTATTTTTGAGGTATTTCATTTGGTATTTTTGAGGCATTTCATTTGGTGTTTTTGAGGCATTTCATTTGGTGTTTTTGAGGTGGAGGGGATGAAAAAAGCCGGCCCGGGGAGGGTCGGCTTTTTTATTGGATAGTTAAATTAGGAATTACTTTCTAATTTTGAAGAGATTAGAAGTCATGCCACTTGTTCTTTTTGCGAACTTCTTTCTTGTTGATACTGCAGAAGGAGTGAATTTCTTGTATCCAGCCTTTGCATTAAGTTTAGCTTTCACTTTAGCTTTTTGAGCTGCTTTCATCTTAGCGAAAGACTTCACATTTGCGGGAGCTGCGCTACGAGTTTCGTCAATTGGCAAGTAAACAACGGTCGGATAGAGGTTATTCCAATAGCTGAAAGAATCTTCCGTATAGTTATTAGCAAACCACGGAATAGGAATTGTTATGATACCATCTTCCAATGTTGAATAAGTCTCTTCGCCCATATCCTCAGAACTCATTGCTGCGTGAATAGCTGATGATTCGTTATAGCCTCTCTCTGATCGGTAATAACCTTCGAGATTTAACACATAGTGCTCACCCCAACTATTTGCCATAGTGAAACCGGAATATTGAGGATCAACGATTACACAAGTAGGATCTGAAGCATCAAAAATGATATCAGTATCGTTGATATCTTCACGAGTCAAGCCCATAGCGTACATGGGGAAATCATCGCCATAAGGAGCAACGACTTTATAAACGCCTGGAGTTGTCTTGCTTTCCTTAACTTGAACAGTATAGATAAAGTCTTCGGGGTTAGCCATTTCATAAGTTTGGCCACCGTCAGAAGTCAATTGGAATGCAGGAATTACCCAACCATCTTGGTAGTCAGCATAGCCGATAACGTTCCAATCAGCGCTATCATCAGTAGAGCCACCGCCAAATGAGATTCTTGCTGTTGTAGAAGCATATTCTTGGTCAGAGCTACTGTCATAAGTTACAACAGCGAATGAATAAGTTCCTGAATTATTAATATCAAGTGCTACAGTCTCTGTAGTGTTACCACCAATAGTTACAGTTTCAACTTTACCATCCTTGATAGCTGTAACAAGAGCATCAGCAGAGCCGGTAGAGCAAGCAACCTTAGCAGAGATAACGTCCTTGCCGGTAGTTACTGAAAGGACAGCTTTGTGTTCACCTGAAGCAGCTGAGTACAAGCCGAGGTAGTCGATGCTTGCAGAGTAGTCACCGAGAGAAACGCCTGCCTCTACTACCCAATTAACTGAATAATTATAGTTAGCATAGTAGAGTGTGTCTTCAATACCGGTCAAGAGCGAATTCTCATTGAATTTTACAACTCCGTTCTTGTAAGTACCAAAGTAGCCTGCACTCTTAACTGTATCAACGTCATAACCTCCATAAGCTACATAGTAATAGCCCAAAGTCAATACAAAAATATTGCCATCACCCCAGTCTACCGGTAGCTCTTGATCAGGGATGTAAACGCCTTCAGTATCCAAGGTCTTTTCCTCTCCTTCGCCATCAGTTAACATATAGAAGCAGAGATAGTGATCCTCTTTAGAATAGAAATTATCGCTATTAACATCAATATCATATTGAGCGAGTATATCAGCAGAATATGCTTTAGTAATAGCGTTATAGAAAACCTCACCATAGGGGTTTACCAAACGATATTCGCTGGGGTCTGCAGCATTACGTTGAAGTTCTACCTTATATG
>CAYYAA010000181.1:1221-3111 GCA_964469875.1 uncultured Bacteroides sp. | reverse complement strand
ATAACGCTTTGCTAAAGCCTTAAAACTTTTAGCAAAGCGAGGAGTAACGATAATTTCAAATTTCATTAAGTAGTTCGTCTAAAGAAATTCCTTTGATTTCTCCATTCTTAATCATTTTGACTTCGCGAAGGCCTTCGCAAATGCGATTGGTGGCGTTATCTTCATCGCGTGTCGGCGTGATTTTGAATTTGCCTATGCGAGATTTGAGCAATATATGTCCACCATTCAAAACTCGACTCAAAACCGCAGCTCGGTTAGACCGAAATTTTCTTGCTGAGATAACTTGCATAGTATTTGCTTTTTATGATTATGTGCAAAGATATAAATAATAAGCAGAAATGATATGATTTTGGATGAAATTTAACATTTTAAATAACTTATTGCTCCCGTGGCGTTGCTACTTTTTTGCCCCAATTTGTGCGATAATTGGAGATTAATGATTATATTTGCGTGATTTTATGATGCTGTAGAGAAGATAATACGATGAAATTCTAAGCAGCTATTAATTAACTTAAACATAATAGTTTTGGACTTCGACCCTTTACCGGCCACTGAGCCGTTTACACTTTGCTTGTTAGCTTTCAGCTCTTTAGCTACCAATTTCAGCTTTGCACAAATCGTGGCATTGGTTATCGCCTTATGTTGTCTTGGCTTGTCGGGATTTATCTCCGGCAGTGAGATAGCTTATTTCTCGCTGTCTCCGGCTCAGATTGACGAGATAAGGGATTCACGCCGTGGTGCTTATCCTATCAATTTGTTATCACGCCCTGAACGGCTGTTGGCGACAATTTTGATTGCCAACAACTTGGTCAATGTGACTATCGTTGTGCTTTGCAACTATGCTCTCGGCCCGATTTTCGCCGGAATGAGCCCGATTTGGAGCTTCATACTGCAGACGGTCATTTTGACCTTCTTAATCCTGCTGTTTGGCGAGATATTGCCTAAGTTTTATGCAAATAATATGCCTGTGCAGTGGGCAAAGTTTGCCGCCCCGGGCTTGACATTCTTTATGCACTTGTTCTCGCCTTTGTCGCGGGTGTTGGTGCGCTCGACTTCTATCGTCAACCGCGTGGTGAGCAAGGATGCAGATACTATCACCACAAATGACCTCTCAAAGGCTTTAGAGATTACCGCCGGGACAACCGAGGACGATAAGGATATGCTCGAAGGCATCCTGAAATTCGGCGATACGACGGCCTCAGAAATCATGACACCGCGCATAGACATCACCGATATTGACATTACTGCAACTTTTGATGAGGTGATGAAGATTGTTATTGAGAGCGGCTATGCTCGCCTGCCGGTCTATGAGGACACGCAAGACACTATCCGCGGCGTTCTCTATTCGCGTGACCTGTTGCCCTATATCGAAAAACGCAGCGCCGACTTCAAGTGGCAGAGCTTGCTGCGCGAGCCTTATTATGTGCCAGAATCGCGCATGATTGATGACCTGCTTGAGGACTTCCGCAAGCTGAAAATCCACATGGCTATCGTTGTCGACGAATACGGCGGTACGCAGGGCATTGTCACCCTTGAGGATGTGCTTGAGGAGATTGTCGGAGATATTAATGATGAATATGACGAACAAGAGGAGACATATAAGCGTCTCCGCGATGATACATATATCTTTGAAGGTCGCACCTTGTTGACAGATTTCTTCCGCATTACAGACCTCAATGAGGAGGACTATGAGGATGTGACTGAGGATGCCGAGACCGTTGCCGGAATGTTGCTCAATATCAAAGGCGACTTCCCTAAGGATAAAGAGCCCTTGGTCTATGGCCGTTGTCGCTTCCTTGTGCTTGGTGTCACCGACCACCGCATCACCGATGTTCGTGTTAAGATTATGCCCGATGAACAGCCCGACCAATCGTCAAGTGAATAGTCAAG
>CAYYAA010000181.1:0-1121 GCA_964469875.1 uncultured Bacteroides sp. | reverse complement strand
GTCAAGTGAATAGTCAAGTGATTGGTCAAGTTAATCGTCAAGTAAAACGTCAACTATGCGCTATCTTTTGTTGACCATAACCCTGTTGATGTTGCTGAGCGCTTGCTCCGGCGGCGAGAAGTCAGCGCCTGTTCCGCGACAGCAGGCTTATCCTCGGCAGGCTCTATATGACACGCTATATAGCGACCTCGCAGGCGCTCCCGTGCGCTTTCAAGTCAACAGCGCGTGCTCGGTGGCAACGACTCGCCCCGGCTGGTACAACATATCATATCCGGCTTATGGCGGCGTCATTTATCTGACCTTCACTGCGGCAGCAGGCGAGCTAAAGACGGTCTATGACAACCGTGTGGAGCGTGTAGACCTCAATCTCGGTGGCAACAAAGCTGAACGTCTCACATTGACAAATGATGAATATGATGCTATGCTGATAACGTCAGTCGAAACGCGTCAAATGCCGTTGCAATTCCTTGCCACCGACAATTCGCGTTACGTCATCAGTGGCGCGTTCTTCATGCCTAATGTGACGGCAAATGCACCGATAGACTCGTTGCAGCCGATTGTCGAGGCGGTGAAGCGTGACTTGATACATTCACTCAAACTCTTGTCTAACAATGCGCATTAAAACAATAGAATATGACCGTAACGGGCGCGTCTATCTGACGACTATCTCTCAGACAGAAGGTCAGAGCCGCCATGAGGCTGAGCGCGCTGCCGTGATGCAGATTTTGCGACACGTCTTTGGTGAAGGCGTTGAGCTTGACCATGCGCCGAGCGGTGCGCCGATACTGCGTGCGGATGATTTTGACGGGTATGTTTCAGTGACCCATTGTCAGGCCTATGCCGCTGTTGCCGTTGACCTTACATCGCCGATAGGCTTAGACTTGGAGCAACCGAGAAAGCAGTTGGCGACAGTCGCACCGCGTGTCCTCTCGCCGTCAGAGATGACAATCTATGCCGGGCGGCAGCAGGGACTCCTGCAAGCATGGACACTCAAAGAAGCATTGTACAAAGCCGCACTCACACCCGGTTTGGACTTTCGCCGTGACATAGCCTTGCCTCTCGATTCGGCTACAAAAAAAGCCTCGGTCTGTAAGTCGGAAGACGAGACCGAGACGTTTGAA
>CAYYAA010000180.1:0-3119 GCA_964469875.1 uncultured Bacteroides sp. | reverse complement strand
AGAACTGCCACAGCGGACGCCACTTGCCTGTTATCCACAAAAGCAGCGACTTAACAGCAGCCGAAACTATGGTCTGCCACACGATAGCCCAAGCGCCATAGCCTGTCAAGGCAAGCCAAATGCCGATAACCGCACCCGCAAGCAAGCCGACAGCATTGCTCACAGCAATAGGCCGCACATTCATCTTCTTCATCAAGATATTGGTCTGCACAATAGCTGAAGCGTTAAGGATGAAGGTCAAGAACATTACACGCGACAGCGGGATGAGACGCTGATCATTGTCAAACCACACCGCAATCTGCGGAGCGCATAGCCACAAAATGGCATACAGCACCACTGACACGCCGAGGTTAAACCACAGTACGGTCGAATAGTCGAGATGCGACGGGTTCTTGCGTTGTATAAGGGCATAGGAGAAGCCGCTGTCAATCAGCAGCGAAGCGAAAGCTTGAAAAATCAAGATAGCGCCTGTCAAGCCGAAATCATCATAAGACAGCACACGTGCCAAGACGATACCCGTCACGGCATATAGCACTTGCGACCCAAAGCGGTCGATGATGTTCCACTTGATGCTCCTCGCAGTCTTTGTCTTTAAAGAATCTTCCATTGATGTTGGGATGATTAGTCTTATTGGTCGGATTGGGCTAATAATTTGCGACCTAAAGCCTCGATGAAATTGAGGCCGGTTTCAGTAAGATAGTACCCTCCGGTTTTATCCGAGCCACGACGTTCTATGAGGTTATATGGTGATTTAGAAAGTCTCGCAATTAATTTACGAATACTTACATCTTGAGTGCAAAGTCTATCGCCTAATTTCCGACTATTGACACCATTTTCTTGAGCAATAATTGCGAGGACAAATAAATCACGGTCTTTTATTGTTCCTCTTATTGTGTCTTTTGCAACACACAGCAATCTCTGAATGGCAATATCATCCTTATTTTCATAAATAGATACAATATATTTTTTTGTATCCTCAATATCATTTAATGTTCCGTTTTTTCGATTTATCTCGCCGTTTTTCGAATTTACTGTACCGTTTTTTTGATTTATCTCGCCGTTTTTCAGATTTACTGTACCGTTTTTTCGATTTATCTCGCCGTTTTTCGAATTTACTGTACCGTTTTTTTGATTTACCTCGCCGTTTTTCAGATTTACTGTACCGTTTTTTGGATTTACCTCGCCGTTTTCTGAATTTAATGTTCCGTTTTTCAGATTTACTGTTCCGTTTTTCAGATTTACTGTTCCGTTTTTGGCGTTTAATGTTCCCTTTTTTCGATTTACCTCGCCGTTTTTCAGATTTATCTCGCCGTTTTTTATTTGGTTATAAACATTACGTATATACAAGACGAGTAGGCCGCCGCGTTCATTAGCGAGGGCGACGATGTATCCGAGGACACAATGACGGCGGTCACGTGGCTCGGTGTGGCTACCTCCATTAAAAGGATAGTTATGTTGAGCGCGTTTGAACTCGACATGATCTTCGCTTTCGCGCATCATGCGAAGTTGCTCAATTGTTATATGTTCTGTATATACCATTTTATAGCAGTTTGGACTAATTGGTCTTATGGTGCAAAATTAGAGAAATTTTATGAGATTTTGAGGGCAAATGAGTGTCTCGTAACCAAAAACTTTGAACTAATAATAAAAAAAATTAGATAAAATTTGTTTTTATATAATTTTTATCATACTTTTGCGATGTTGTAAGACAAAATACATTAAACACAGAGCTTTAAAGTATTACAATTGTTAATGCAGCAATAACGCTTAAAACACCCTTAAACGTAGCGCAAAGAAAAAAATTTCTATTATCAACAAAACCTCTGCAACTTGTTGCAGAAATATCAAATTACTATTCATTCTTATGCGTAAACATTTATTGTTAACAGCATTGTTGATGGCAGGAGCGACAGTAGTCGGAACTGAATATGTTTCGGCAAGTCCATCGCCACAGCAACAATCCCAAGCCACCGGCACAGTGCGCGGTACGGTCTTGGATGAGAACGGTGACCCGATAGTTGGTGCCAGTGTAGTGTTGAAAAACTCAAATCAGGGAGTGGTAACAGATGCCGACGGACACTTCACACTCCGCGCTAAGCCGGGAGCGCCTATTACAATCAGCTACATAGGCTACGCATCAGCAGATGTAAATGCGACACCGGGCATTACAGTAACCCTTAAACCCTCTGAAAACGTTCTCAACGAGGTTGTCGTAACAGCCCTCGGTATCCAAAAAGACAAGAAATCTCTTGGCTATGCCATTGATGACATGAAATCTGAAGAGTTGATGCTTAACAAGACCAGCAACGCGCTCAGCTCATTGTCAGGTAAGATCTCAGGTGTAACAGTAACACAAGGTTCAGGTGCAGCAGGTTCAGGCGCACAAATCGTACTTCGTGGTTCAACATCACTCGAACGCGATAACCAACCTTTGTTCGTTGTAGATGGTGTTATCTATGACAACTCAACATCAGTTGGTGGTAACTCTGGTTATGAAGGATTAACCGCATCAAACTCAACATCTTCAAACCGTATCATGGACTTGAACCCTGAGGATATCGAAAACATTTCAGTCCTCAAAGGTCCGGCAGCGTCAGCTCTTTATGGTTCTCGCGCTGCACAAGGTGTGATACTTATCACGACCAAGAAAGGTGGTGAAGGCTCTGTAGAAATTAATTTGAACGCTAACTACACCAATTCATGGGCAACACACCTTCCCGAGACTCAAAAGACATACAAACGCGGCTATTACACAAGTGATGTAAATGGTAGCCCGGTATTGTTTGACGCGAATACACTTTCATCTTGGGGTGAAAAATATGGTGCCGGCGAATCAGCATATGATAACATCGATAACTTCTTCCAGAATGGCGGTATTTGGGACACCAATCTTAGTGTATCAGGTGGTAACAAGAACGGCAACTACTACCTATCCGGATCATTCTATGACCAAGATGGTATTGTTCCGACCACAGGTTATACCAAAACCACATTCCGCTTCAATGGTGAACAAAGATATAAGATTTTTACATTTGGTGCAAACGCAGCATACTCACAAGCACGAACCAATAAGACTTTGACATCAGGTGGTCTTTATAATTCAAGTGGTACAGGTTCAA
>CAYYAA010000179.1:0-3120 GCA_964469875.1 uncultured Bacteroides sp. | reverse complement strand
TTAAATATCAAGCAATGAATGTACTTAAATTTGGTGGAACATCGGTAGGTTCACCCGACCGAATTAAACACGTAGCACAACTCGTAACCGATAGAGGTAAAAACATTATCGTCCTGTCTGCAATGTCAGGAACGACTAACACATTGGTAGAAATTGCCGAATACTTATACAAACGTAATATTCCCGGTGCGCAAGAGACTCTCAATGCCTTAGAATTAAAGTACAAATCTGTCATTGATGAGTTGTTTAGCACAGACACAGCTAAACTAAATGCCATTAAACAGTTAGACAACAACTTCGGTTATATCCGTTCGCTCATTGCCGATAGCTTTACTTCGGCAGAAGAAAAGGAGATATTAGCTCAGGGTGAGTTAATGTCCACTGCTCTTATGCAGACTTATTTAACTGAGGAATGTGGCATAAAATCAGTATTGCTACCGGCGCTTGACTATATGCGTACCGAAGCAAATGGTGAGCCTGACATGAAGTATATCGCACAACGCTTACGTCGTATGCTTGATATGAATCAGGATGCTGATATTTATATCACACAAGGTTATATCTGCCGCAATGCCTACGGCGATATTGACAACCTAAAGCGAGGCGGTAGCGATTATTCAGCATCTATTGTCGGTGCTGTTATTGACGCTGAAGAAATTCAGATTTGGACAGATATTGACGGTATGCACAACAATGATCCTCGCTTTGTCGAAGGCACAAAGCCCGTGAGCGTACTGCACTTTGAAGAAGCTGCCGAATTAGCATATTTCGGCGCCAAGATTTTACATCCAACATGTGTGCTACCTGCTAAGCTCCATAATATTCCCGTTAGGTTGCTCAATACAATGGAGCCGGATGCCCCGGGCACACTTATTTATAACACAACACCGGATGGCAGCATCAAAGCTGTTGCAGCTAAAGATAACATTACAGCAATTAAGATTAAGTCCGGTCGTATGCTGTTGGCTTATGGGTTCTTACACAAAGTTTTTGAGACTTTTGAAAACTATAAGACCAGCATAGACATGATTGCGACATCTGAAGTTGGTGTGACAGTAACGATTGACAATACTCAGCACCTTGCCGACATTATTGATGACCTAAAAGACTTTGGAACTGTATCAGTTGATGAAGATATGGTAATAATATGTGTTGTCGGTGATTTGGAATGGCATAACTGCGGTTTCGAGGCACAAGCCGTTGCCGCTTTGCGCGACATTCCGGTTAGAATGATTTCTTACGGCGGAAGCAATTACAATATATCAATGCTTGTCCGCAAGGAGGATAAAGTAAAAGCCCTTAACTTATTAAGCCAGCACCTTTTTAATGACAATTAACTCGAACATGACAAAGTTCCCGATTGAAAAATTCAAGCAACTGAAGACCCCCTTCTACTGCTACGACATAAATTTACTAAATAAAACTCTCAGCGCAATTAAGGCTGCTGCTGATAGGTCTGACTATCATGTACACTATGCAATCAAGGCGAATTGCAACCCTGCGGTATTAGCTCCAATTTGCAATGCCGGCCTTGGCATTGATGCTGTTAGCGGCGGTGAAATTGAAACAGCGTTAGCAGCCGGCTTTAAAGCTCAAGACATTGTGTTTGCCGGCGTTGGCAAATCAGATTGGGAGATAGAGCTCGCGCTTAATGTCGGCATTGGGCGTTTTAATGTAGAATCGCTCGTAGAATTGGAGGTTATCAACGATATCGCTTCACGTCTTGGCAAAGTCGCACACGTTGCATTACGTGCAAATCCAAATATTGACGCACATACTCACAAGTACATCACAACAGGCCTGACAGAAAACAAATTTGGGATAAGTCTTGAACTGCTTGATAACGTTATCGCAAAAGCGTCATCAATGTCGTCCATTATTTTGGACGGATTACACTTCCATATCGGCTCACAGATCACTATCAATGAGCCATTTGTAATCCTCTCGAATACAATTAATGACATTATTGCCAAGTATGAGGCACGTGGCATCACATTCAAGACTATCAATGTTGGCGGTGGTCTCGGCGTTGACTATGATAACCCCGAGGATAATCCAATCACAGATTTTGAAAGTTACTTCAACACATTCAAACAGCATCTTATGCTGCGTCAAGGTCAAGAACTTCATTTTGAACTTGGCCGCTCTGTTGTTGCGCAATGTGGAACCCTAATCTCTCGTGTACTATACATTAAGGAAGGATTAACTAAGAAGTTTGCAATTATTGATGCCGGATTCACCGAACTTATCCGTCCGGCTTTATATCAAGCCTACCACAAAATCACACCTTTGGTATGCTCAGATAAAAAAGAAAAATATGACGTTGTAGGTCCTATATGCGAATCGTCTGACTGCTTCCTTACCGATGCTGTCATGCCGGAGCTGAAGCGCGGAGACTTTGTAGTCATCCACTCTGCAGGCGCTTATGGCGAAATAATGTCTTCAAATTATAACTGCCGTCATCTTAACCCGGCTTTTATAATCGACAATGATAATAACTAAATTCAAAGATATATAATACAACATGATTGCGGTAAACAATTTAGGTATTCAATTTGGTAAAAGAGTTCTGTTTCAGGATGTAAATTTAAAATTCACACCGGGCAACTGCTATGGCATCATTGGTGCAAACGGTGCCGGTAAATCCACCTTAATGCGAATCTTGTCTGACCAGTTGTCCCCTACTCACGGCACTGTTCAACAAGGTCCCGGTGAGCGCATGAGTGTCTTAGAGCAGGATCACTTCAAGTTTGATGAATGTACCGTTCTTGACACTGTTCTACAAGGACATACAGTACTTTGGGATATAATGAAAGAGAAAGATGCGCTATATGCAAAAGAAGACTTCTCTGACGCAGACGGTCTACGCGCTTCTGAATTAGAAGAAAAATTTGCCGAACTCGAAGGCTGGAATGCCGAAAGCGATGCTGCCGCGCTATTAAGTGGTCTCGGCATTAAAGAGGACTGCCACTACCGTCTCATGAAAGATATGAGTGGTAACGAAAAAGTGCGCGTACTTCTCGCAAAGGCGCTATACGGCAATCCTGACAACTTGCTACTCGATGAACCGACAAATGACCTTGACTTGGACACCGTAGCATGGCTTGAAGATTATTTATC
>CAYYAA010000178.1:0-3147 GCA_964469875.1 uncultured Bacteroides sp. | reverse complement strand
AGCGGTAAGAAACGCGCGCATAAACGATGAAAAAGACAGATAAACTCACGGTAATACTATGATACACAAAAGGTTATGCTCGTGTGGGCATAACCTTTTTGTGTGTTAGTGTATTGAGATGATTAGTCGTCAAGTTTGTGGATAACGAGACCTGAGCGAAGTTTCGGTTCAAACCATGTGGTCTTTGGAGGCATGATGTTGCCGGTGTCGGCGATGTTGATGAGTTGCTCCATAGAAACGGGGTATAGAGCCAAAGCCATAGCCATTTCGCCTGAGTCAACGCGGCGTTTCAGCTCGCCGAGACCGCGGATGCCGCCGACAAAGTCAATGCGTTTGTCTGTGCGCAAGTCTTTGATGCCGAGGATGTCGCGGAGGATTAAGTCTGAAGATATTGTGACGTCGAGAACGCCGATAGGGTCGCTGTCGTCATAAGTGCCGATGCGAGCTGTCAGAGAGTACCATGTTCCGTCGAGATATAGAGAGAAGTTGTGGAGGTGAGCAGGGTGGTAGATGATATCGCCCATGTCTTGAACGACAAAGTTCTTTTCGAGTCTCTCGAGGAATTCTGACGGTGTGAGACCGTTGAGGTCTTTAACGACGCGGTTGTAGTCGATGATTTTGAGGTGAGAAGCCGGGAAAGCTACGGCGAGGAAGTAGTTGTATTCCTCGTTGCCTGTGTGGTTGGGGTTTTGCTTTGCTTTTTCAGCGCCAACGAGAGCAGCAGCGGCAGTGCGGTGGTGACCGTCGGCGATGTAAAGAGAGGGGATTTTTGCAAATTCTTCGGTGATAGCTTTAATTGTAGCATCGTCGTCAATCACCCAGAAGTGGTGTCCGAAACCGTCGGGGGCAGTGAAGTCATATTCCGGTTCACCGGCAGTGACATCGCGGATAATTTTTTCGAGCACGGGGTTGTCGGGGAAGGCGAAGAATACGGGCTCGATGTTGGCGTTGTTGATGCGGACGTGTTTCATGCGGTCTTCTTCCTTGTCGCGACGTGTTAGCTCGTGCTTTTTGATGTTGCCGTTAAGATAGTCGTCAACATTAGCCGCGATAACGATGCCGTATTGAGTTCTGCCGTTCATAGTTTGAGCGTAGATGTAGTAGTGCTCTTTTTTGTCTTGAACGAGCCAGCCGTTTTGTTGGAATGCTTTGAAGTTGCTGACAGCTTTGTCATAGACGCGCGGGTCGTGTTCGTCAGTTCCGGGTTCAAAGTCTATTTCGGGTTTGATGATGTGGTAAAGAGACTTTGGGTTGCCTTCAGCTTCAGCGCGCGCTTCTTCGCTGTTGAGGACATCGTAAGGGCGAGAAGCCACTTCGGTGATTAATTCACGTGGGGGACGTACCCCTCTGAAAGGTTTAATTTTTGCCATGGTTTTTAGGTTTTAGGATAACTATGTTGTTATTGTTTTGTCTGAAAGGAGAAAGGCTGCTTTAGCCTTGTTTTGTGTAAGGCTAAAGCAGTCGGTGTGGTATGTTAGAGGCCGAAGCCTTCGCGGACGATTGTCTGTTGACGGTCGGGGCCTACAGATAATATCACGATAGGAACTTCGAGTTCGTGTTCGAGGAATGAGACGTAGTCTTTGAATGCTTTCGGGAGTTCAGACTCGTGTTTGAAAGCAGTCATGTCGGTTTTCCAGCCGGGAATTTCGGTGTAAACCGGTTGGATGTCATCGGAGTCGATGTTGTAGGGGAAGTCTCGAGTCTCCGCGCCGTTGATTTTGTAAGCGGTGCAGGCCTTGATGGTGTCAAAGCCGTCGAGGACATCGCTCTTCATCATAATCAATCGAGTCACGCCGTTGAGCATGATAGCGTAACGCAGTGCTACGAGGTCAACCCAACCGCAACGGCGTTCACGACCTGTCACGGCGCCATATTCATGGCCGAGGTCGCGGATGCGCTTGCCTGTTTCGTCAAAAAGCTCTGTTGGGAATGGGCCGCTGCCGACGCGAGTGCAGTATGCTTTGAAGATGCCATATACTTCACCGATGCGATTTGGAGCGACACCGAGGCCGGTGCATGCGCCTGCAGTGATTGTGTTGCTTGATGTTACGAATGGGTAAGAACCGAAGTCGATGTCGAGCATAGTGCCTTGAGCGCCTTCGCAGAGCAGAGATTTGCCGTCGCGCAGGAGCTTGTTAACATAGTGTTCGCTGTCGATGAGTTCAAAAGTGTTGAGATATTTAACGGCGTCGAGCCATTGACGCTCGAGGTCAGCGAGAGCGGCGTGGTCAACGGGCGCGCCCATAGCTTCAAGGCGAGCGATGTGAGCTTCGCGAGCAGCTGTATATCGTTTGTCGAAGTCTTTGAGTGTGCTGTCACCGAGACGTAGACCGTTGCGAGAAATCTTGTCAGTGTAAGTCGGGCCAATGCCTTTGCCTGTAGTGCCGATTTTGCCGGCACCTTTGGCGCGTTCACCGGCAGCGTCGAGCATGCGGTGTGTGGGCATTATAAGGTGAGCCTTCTTAGATAGTTTAAGAACGTTGTGTAGATTGACACCTGCTTTTTCGAGAGCTTCAGCCTCTTCGCGGAACAGAATCGGGTCGAGGACGACGCCGTTGCCGATAATGTTAATTTGACCGGATTGGAAGATGCCGGAGGGAATAGAACGCAAAACGAACTTTTTGCCTTCAAACTCTAAAGTGTGACCGGCGTTAGGGCCGCCTTGAAAGCGAGCTACTGCATCATATCGCGGAGTGAGCACGTCTACGACTTTACCTTTGCCTTCGTCTCCCCATTGGAGCCCTAATAGAACGTCAACTTTCATAATGTCTAAATAGATTACTATATATTAATAGATGTGTTATGGTTTATGTTTATCGTGTGAAGACTTGCGGTGACAGGTCGAGCACACGCCGTAGGTTGTAAGAGTGAAATATGCGGGGAAGAATGTGCGATATCGCTTAGCTGCGATAGTCGATAGCATATCGCTGTCTCTTACTTCCTTAATTTTTCCGCACACGGTGCAGACGAGGTGGTGATGGCTTGAGGTGCCTTGCATCTTCTCGTAACGCGACATTTTGTTGTCAAAGCGATGTCTCATTACTAATCCACATTCGACTAAGAGTTGCAGAGTGTTGTAGACGGTAGCTAAGGAGACACGCAGGCCGTGTTGCGTGGTGTGGTCACATAGGTCTTCGATAGAGAAGT
>CAYYAA010000177.1:0-3161 GCA_964469875.1 uncultured Bacteroides sp. | reverse complement strand
ATCGGTCACGACTCACACATTGCCGACAAATGTATCGTTGGTAATGGTGTTAAGATTGCCGGTGATTGCGATGTT
The DNA here is from genome assembly GCA_964469875.1 of uncultured Bacteroides sp. GTDB lineage: Bacteria > Bacteroidota > Bacteroidia > Bacteroidales > Muribaculaceae > CAG-873. The sequence goes on along the minus strand of CAYYAA010000177.1, from coordinate 3,086 downwards.
GATACTTGCACTATCTTGTCATCAGGCGTAATCCTGCACGAGGGTGCGCAAGTCGGCAGATGTGTCCTCATCAAGGGCGGTTGTCGTATCAGCTCAAATGTGCCGCCGTATATCATTATGGCGCACAACCCGGCAGTGTACTATGGCGTAAACGCATTTGTGATGCGTCAATGCAAGCTCTCAGAGGATGAGATTGATAATGTTGCAAAGGCATATCGCCACATCTATCAATGCACATCGTCAGTGTTCAATGCTATCAAACGTGTTGAGCAAGATATTGAGCCGACAGAGTGTCGCGATGAAATCATCCGCTTCGTCAAAGCGCATGATTATCGCTTGGTAAATGACCGATTCGAGAACTTTAGGGAATAATCCTTTAAAGCATACTCCTTGAAGGAGGCTGTGTCATGACCGGCACAGTCTCCTTTCTTATTTAAAAAGTAAGATTTTTTAGAATTATAACTTTGGTTTGGCAAAAATCTTATATCTTTGCAGCGAATATGAAAATCTCTGTCATGAAAAGACAATCTTATGAATAAAAATCTAATTATCGGAACATTGGCGGGTTTAGCTGTGCTGACGGCTGCGGCTGATACTGTTGTCAATGACTGGAACGGGCTATCTGTAGATGTTAAGTCTCCGTTCATGAATGATTCAATCAATCCTAAAGGCGAGAAGTATAAGGTCACAAACCTTTTGAGTAGCAAGATGACCGCTAAGCTCAACAATCTGAAAGGCTTGAGCGCGGACACTGCGGGACTTGTCGAGCTTGCCGAAGCACAGCAGAATGGCGTGCTACACGTGCTACAGACACAAATTCGCGCACAACGCTTCTGCAAAGGTCAAATCAAAGTGACTTCGCAGGCTCCGTTTGCTATCTTGCTTGATGATAAGGAATTGACCAAAAAAGAAAGCGTTGAGAAGGATTCTGTGACGAGTTCGTCAGAACGCAGTGCATCGTTGCGCCTTGAGCCGGAGCATAATTATCAGCTCACAGTGCGCGTGTTGTCAACAGCAACAGACTCTGTTAAGCCTGATGTTAAGGTGAAGTTTGTGCCGGATGCCGGATTTGACAGCGTTGAGATTTACACCGGAGCAGACCTCAAGAGACGTTTCACACTTGAAGATTCAGAATATGGCTATCGCATCAGCGCGGTGCGCGTAAGTCCCGATGGCAAGTACCTGCTTACTCGCTATTATGACTATGTAGATGCCAAACACAATAATTATTACGCATCACTTACCGATTTAAAGAGCGGCAAGGTTATCAATGAAAATATTGATGCTTATGCTGAGTGGATGCCCACGGGCAGCAAGCTCTATGTCACAAAGACTTGCAAGGACGGTTATGATATTTATATGATAGACCCGAAGACAGGCAAGCAGACGCTGACATATACCGGTGTGCCTGTAAATCGCTTCACATGGAGCCCTGACGGCACATATTTCATCTATGATAAGAGTGATGAGGGCATTAAAGAGAGCGGGCCGCTGCGCCGTTATGCTTCGCCCGAAGACCGTATCCCGGGCACTCGTACACGCTCATGGCTTATGAAATATGACACTGCGACAGGACTGAGCGAGCAGTTGACTTACGGTAATCACACAACGACGCTCAACGATATCAACGGTGACGGCACAAAGATTCTTGTGTCAACAATGAGCGAGAAGTCAACCGTGCGCCCGTTCATCCAAAGCACTATCTATGAGCTTGACCTCAACACGATGAAGGCTGATACCATCATTCCGACAGGCCCGCAGTTTATCAACGGCGCTTATTACTCACCCGATGGCAAGAAGGTGTTGTTGACAGGCTCGGCTGCTGCGTTTGACAAGATAGGTCAAAAGACAGGCAAAGAACCAATCGCCAACGACTATGATATTCAGATGTTTATCCTCGACCGCGCAAGCGGCAAGGTTGATGCGATTACGCGCGATTTTGACCCGTGTATTGACAACTATGTGAGCTGGAACAAGGCTGACGGCAAGATTTATTTCAAGGCGCAAGACGGCTTCTATCTGCCGATGTACACTTACGACCCCAAGACTTCAAAGTTTGAGACACTTCCGATAGATGTTGACGTTGTTCGCAGCTTCTCAATCGGCTATGACAATGCTGACTCTTATGCTTATTGCGGACAAGGTTACACCTATGCCGGCAAGGGCTATATCTACAATCAAAAGAGCCGCAAGGCGACACTCATCGGTGACCCGTCGGCAGAGCGCTTCGCAGAAATGGATTTAGGCAATGCCGAGCCGTGGAAGTTCACCGCGTCAGACGGCACTGTCATCGACGGTAATATCATCTATCCTCCTTTGTTTGATGCAAATAAGAAGTACCCCGCAATCGTCTACTATTATGGCGGTACATTGCCAACTCAGCGTACCATTACACACGCCTATTCTCCGCAACTTTTTGCGTCACGCGACTATGTTGTCTATGTCATCAACCCGAGTGGCACGACAGGCTATGGTCAAGAGTTCGCAGCGCGTCACGTCAACGCATGGGGCGACTATACAGCCAACGACATCATCGAGGGCGTAACCAAGTTTATTGCTGAACATCCCTTTGTAAATAAAGACAAAGTGGGCTGTATCGGTGCAAGCTATGGTGGCTTTATGACGCAATACCTCCAAACACTGACTCCGATATTTGCGGCGGCAGTATCACACGCCGGCATCTCTAATGTGACAAGTTATTGGGGCGAAGGTTATTGGGGTTACAGCTATAATGCAGTAGCTGCGGCAGATTCATATCCATGGAATAATCCGGAATTGTTCACCAAACACGGTTCGCTCTTTAATGCAGACAAGATTAATACGCCATTGTTGTTGCTCCACGGCACAGCGGATACAAACGTGCCTATCGGCGAAAGTATTCAGTTGTTTAATGCGCTGAAGGTGCTTAACAAGACGGTTGAATTTGTCAGTGTAGATGGTGAGAATCACTACATTATGGATTATCCTAAACGCACATTGTGGCATAACACCATTATGGCATGGTTCGCCAAGTGGTTGCAAGATAGCCCGCAATGGTGGGATGACCTATATCCTGACAGACAGATGTAAGATATCACACAACGTCT
>CAYYAA010000176.1:0-3181 GCA_964469875.1 uncultured Bacteroides sp. | reverse complement strand
AGTGAGCTCATGAAAAAATTAGCTTAAATAAGCAAATTTTTGTAACTTTGCAGCAGCATTGACGGAGGTCAATGACATAATCAAATTTTTGTATGGGGTGCGACCGTAAATTTTCACGACGGTAGCTGAGATTATACCCTTTGAACCTGAACCGGTTAGTACCGGCGTAGTGAAAGATTGAATGATATGAAGCAAAATCTTCAAAGACCGATTGGCGCATTGTGTGCGTTAATGTCTGCAGCGAGCTGTTTGGCAGCTCAAAATCAGTCGTCTACTGCAAGCGACTCTACCATCATTAATTTGCGCGACGTTGAGGTTGTTGCAAACCGCGCAAATGAGAAAACACCTGTGGCATATACTAATCTAAATGCTAAACAAATTTCTCGCATTAACGATGGCCGTGACATCCCTTTCTTATTAAGTTCGACACCTTCAATTGTGACCACCGGTGATGCAGGTGGTGGCATCGGCTATTCGTCACTGCGTGTGCGTGGCACTGATGCTTCGCGTATCAACATCACAGCTAACGGTGTGCCTATCAATGACTCTGAGAGTCACAATGTCTATTGGGTTAATATGCCTGACTTGGCATCGTCATTGCGCGACATCCAAATCCAACGTGGCGCAGGTACGTCAACAAACGGTGCGGGCGCTTTCGGTGCAAGTGTCAATATGATTACAGATGCTCCGTCTTATAACTCATCGGCTGAGGTTGACCTCTCGTATGGCTCTTATAACACCAACCGTCAAACCGTAAAGGTCGGTTCAGGCGTTTTTGGTGACCATTGGAGCGTTGATGCACGTTTCTCTCATATCGGCTCTGACGGTTACATCGACCGTGCATTCTCAAAACTTTGGAGCTATATGGGTCAATTGGCATACAGTGGTGGCTCTACAACCATGCGCTTGTTGGCATTTGGCGGTAAGGAACAGACCTACATGGCTTGGGACTATGCCTCTAAGGACGAGATGGCTGAGTATGGTCGCACTTATAATCCCTGTGGCAAGTACACTACCGCAGATGGCAACACGGCGTTCTATCCTGACCAATGCGACAACTTCGTTCAGCACCATGTGCAGTTGCTCCTCGGTCAAGGTCTTGGCGACCATTGGCGCATGAATGTGGCTTTGCACTATACCAAAGGTGATGGCTATTATGAGCAATACAAGACTAAACGCACCTTGGTGGAATATGGCTTGTCTCCATTCTATAATGCTGAAGGTGAGAAAATCAAAAAGAGCGACCTTATACGCTTAAAGAATAATGACAATGACTTTGGTGGCGGCATGTTCAACTTCAACTATATCGGTTCTCGTGTGAACGCTGTCTTGGGTGGCGCTATGAACTGGCATCGCGGTCGTCACTTCGGCAACGTGGCGTGGGTGCGCAACTATGTCGGTGACATTGACCCCTTGCAGGAATATTATAACAATACCGGTCGCAAGTATGACTTTAACGTCTATGGCCGTGGCGATGCTGAGATTACACGTGACCTCAGCGCTTATGTTGACTTGCAATATCGTCACATCCGTTACAGCATTCGCGGCATCAGTGACAATTATGATTATAACACTTCTGATATGGCGCAACTCGATGTGCTCCGCAACTATAACTTCTTTAATCCTAAAGCAGGTTTGAGCTATAACAAAGACGGACATCACGCTTATGCTTCATGGAGCGTTGCGCATCGCGAGCCTGTTCGTGATAACTTCACAGACAGCGACCCCGGTAATTATCCGACAAGTGAACGTCTCTTTGACTATGAAGCAGGTTATACTTATACATCAAAGTTGTTCACCCTTGGTGCAAACTTCTATATGATGGACTATAAAGACCAGTTAGTCGTTACCGGTAAATTGTCAGACACCGGTAATGCTATCAGCGTTAATGTTCCGGACAGCTACCGCATGGGCGTTGAGTTGCAAGGCGAATTTCGTCCGCTCACTTGGTTTGATTGGTCAATCAATGCGACAATCTCACGCAACCGCATTAAGAATTTTGTGGAATATATCTATGAAGATGAGTGGACTAATCCCATCGCAATTGAACATGGCGACACACCTATCGCATTCTCTCCGGGCTTGATATTCAATAACGCACTCAACTTCCACGTAGCAGGCTTTGAGGCTTCTCTGCGCTCTAAATTTGTTGACGAGCAATACATGGATAATGCCAAGTCAGCCGAAGCTCGCTTGTCATCATACTTTGTCAACGACTTGCACGCAGCTTATACATTTAACAATGTGTATGGCATCAAGGCACTCACCATTGGTTGCACCGTCTACAATATCCTCAATGAGAAATATTTTAACAACGGCTACAGCGGCGCAGGATATTATGTCGGTGATAATGGCGAAAAGGTCATCTATCGTTACGCAGGTTTTGCAGCGCAAGCTCCGACAAACTTCTTGGCAACCATAACTCTCAAATTCTGATAAACTATGCCATTAGACACACTGCTCGAAATATTCGGCTTGCTGATAGGCTTGCTGTATCTGTGGTATGAATATCACGCGGATGCACGCGTGTGGATTACGTCTATCATCATGCCGTTGATTTCGATGTGGATATATTTCAGCAAAGGTCTGTATGCAGACTTCGCAATTAATATCTACTATGTAGTGATTGCCATTTATGGCTATTTAGCGTGGACTTTCAATATCAAAAAAGATAAGATCGAGAAGCGCGAACTGCCGATTAGTCACGTTAAGGTCAAGTCTGCCGCACGTTGTGTGATAGCATTTGGCGCGATTTGGTTGACCATTTATTATGTGTTGAGCAATTTCACCAACAGCACCGTACCCGTGGCAGATGCGTTTACGACGGCATTGAGCATCATCGGACTGTGGATGTTAGCGCGCAAGTATGCCGAGCAGTGGCTCGTTTGGGCTGTCGTTGACGGCGTGAGCGTGTGGCTGTATATTTACAAAGGCATATACTTCTATGCAACGCTATATGCGATATACACCGTTCTCGCATTTGTCGGTTACGTCAAATGGCTCAAGCTGATGCGTCTGCAGTAATAATCAGATTTATCAAATAACACAAGCACTCAGTCACCGGTTGCAAAAAGCCGATGGCTGAGTGTTTTTATTTTTGTATTTTACTCACTGTTTGTTAGCTTTTTGCGGCAAATTTCAAGTGTTCTTATAATCTATTGATGTTTATTGTGTTACTTGC
>CAYYAA010000175.1:0-3269 GCA_964469875.1 uncultured Bacteroides sp. | reverse complement strand
GCATCGTAGGCTGGGGCCTCGGCAAAGCTAACGAAGTTCAAGCCGCTATCGCCAAAGGTGTTGAAGCCGCTAAAAAGAACCTCATCCGCGTACCCGTTCACAAAGGCACTATCCCTCACGAACAAGTTGCTAAATTTGGTGGCTCACGCATTATCCTCAAACCCGCTTCTCACGGTACAGGTGTGAAAGCCGGTGGTGCGATGCGTGCCGTACTCGAGAGCGTCGGCATCACTGACGTCCTCGCTAAGTCTAAAGGCTCTTCTAACCCTCACAACTTGGTTAAAGCCACTATCGCCGCACTTGACGAAATGCGTTCACCCGCTATCGTAGCTCAAAACCGCGGTATATCTGTCGAACAAGTATTCAAAGGATAATCCAATGGCACAAATCAAAATCACTCAGATAAAGAGCCGTATCAACTGCCCGGCTGTGCAAAAACGCACACTCGACGCCCTCGGCCTCAGAAAAATGAATCACACGGTGGTTAAAGAAGACACCCCCTCTGTGATGGGTATGGTAAACAAAGTTCGTCATTTAGTACAAGTGACCAACGCTTAATATCGTAATAAACTATGGACTTAAGTAATTTAAAACCCGCTGTTGGCGCTGTTAAGACTAAAACCCGTATCGGTCGTGGTGCCGGTTCTGGCAAAGGTGGTACATCTACTCGCGGTCACAAAGGTGCTAAATCACGCAGTGGTTACAGCCGCAAAATCGGCTTCGAAGGCGGTCAAATGCCTTTGCAACGCCGTTTGCCTAAATTCGGCTTCAAAAATATCAACCGCAAGGACTATAAAGCAATCAACCTCGATGTTATCGAAGCACTCGCATCTGCAAAGAGCTTGAGCAAAGTTGGTATCGAAGAACTCCGCGCTGCCGGTTACATCAACCGCAGCCAATTGGTTAAAGTTCTTGCTAATGGTGCCGTAAAAAGCGCCCTCACCGTTGAAGCTCATGCTTTCTCTGCCGCTGCTCAAGCAGCCATCGAGGCAGCAGGTGGCTCCATCTCTAAAATCTAAAAAATAATGAGATTTGTCGAAACCATAAAAAACATCTGGACAATCAAGGAACTCCGTGAGCGCCTCATGATAACACTGCTGTTGGTATTCGTTTACCGCGTAGGTTGTTATGTAGTGCTCCCGGGCATCTCTCCTGCTGCAATTGACGCTCTGTCAAGTTTCACTAACAAAAGCGGCCTTATGCAGCTCCTCGATATGTTCTCCGGCGGTGCGTTCTCGCAAGCGTCTATTTTCGCACTCGGTATCATGCCCTACATCACGGCTTCTATCGTAATCCAATTGTGCGGTATGATTCTCCCTTCGTTCCAAAAGATGCAGAGAGAAGGCGAGAGCGGTCGTCAAAAAATGAACCAATATACTCGTTATCTCACCGTTCTGATCCTATTCCTTCAAGCTCCCGCTTATCTTATTAACTTGCAAGTCCAAGTTAATAGTGCTGCAAACGGTGCTTCTGCAATGGCCTTTGGTTTCTGGACAGTAGTATATCTTACAATTATTTTAGCTGCGGGCTCAATGTTCATCATGTGGCTCGGCGAGCGCATCACCGACCGTGGTATTGGCAACGGTATCTCCTTCATCATCTTGGTAGGTATCATTGCCCGTCTCCCGGGAGCTCTCTTCTATGAATTTACCTCACGCCTCCCGGGTGCTACCGGCAGCCAAGGCGGTTTGGTAATGTTCATCGTTGAGATTGTGTTACTCTTTGCTGTTACTGTTGGCGCGGTTCTCCTCGTTCAAGGTACACGCAAGGTGCCTGTACAATACGCAAAACGTATCGTTGGCAACCGTCAATACGGTGGTGCTCGTCAGTACATTCCTCTGAAAGTAAATGCAGCAGGCGTAATGCCTATCATCTTTGCGCAAGCCATAATGTTCATCCCTATGACATTTGCCGGCTTCCGTTCAGGCGACTCAGGCTTCCTGATGGCATTCACTAATATCAATAGCTTCTGGTATAACGCCGTATTCTTCATCCTCATCGTAGCGTTCACATACTTCTACACCGCTATCACAGTGCGTCCCACTCAGATGGCAGAAGACATGAAACGCAACAACGGCTTCATCCCCGGTGTTAAACCCGGCAAGAAGACAGCAGAATACCTTGATGCAATCATGTCACGCATCACATTGCCCGGCTCAATCTTCTTGGGCATCGTCGCAATCCTGCCGGCATTTGCACGCTTCTTCGGCATCAGCCAAAACTTCGCACAATTCTTTGGTGGCACATCACTGCTCATCATGGTAGGCGTAGTATTGGATACACTCCAACAAGTAGAATCACATCTCATGATGCACCACTACGACGGATTGATGAAAGAAGGCAAAATCAAGGGACGTACAACAGGTCAAGCCTATTGATTATAACTCAATGCTTACTTATCAAAGCAAATTAGCTGCATTATTTTAATTAATGATATATCTAAAGACACCGGACGAAATTCAACAGATGCGAGCATCATCAACACTCGTATCACAAACACTTGGCGAAGTCGCTAAGTGGATAGAACCCGGCGTAACCACACGCAAGCTCGACACCATTGCACGCGAATTCATTCGCGACAATGGTGGCAAGCCTGCCTGCTTAGGCTACGAAGGATTTCCCGGAACACTCTGCATAGAAGTTAACGAGACAGTCGTTCACGGCTTCCCTTCAAGCTATGCTCTGCGCGAAGGAGACATCGTAGGTATTGACACCGTAGTCGAGAAAGACGGATTTATGGGCGACAGCTGCTACACCTTCGCCGTTGGCGAAATTGACCCCAAAGTCATGGAGCTACTGCGCACAACAAAAGAATCCCTCCAAATCGGCATCGACGCATGTAAAGTCGGCGGTCGCATCGGCGACATCGCCAACGCCATCCAGACATACTGCGAAAAACGCAACTACGGCATTGTTCGCGAAATGTGTGGACACGGCATCGGCCGCGATATGCACGAAAGCCCCGAAGTCCCCAACTACGGACGACGCGGCATCGGTCCCGTCATCAAAAACGGCATGTGCATCTGCATCGAACCAATGGTCAATATGGGTAGCCGCAACATCGTAATCGAGTCAGACGGTTGGACCTGTCGCACACGCGACCGCAAACCATCAGCCCACTACGAACACACATTAGCTATCCTTAACGACAAAGTCGAAGTGCTAACAACCTTTGACTACATCCAACAAGCAATACCCGACAGATTTATCTAATAACAAAATAATATGGCAAAACAATCAGCAATTGAGCAAGACGGCACTATCGTCGA
>CAYYAA010000174.1:0-3282 GCA_964469875.1 uncultured Bacteroides sp. | reverse complement strand
GAGATAAAATTTGAGGGTTTGGAAGAATTTTCTTATTTTTTTTGTGAGATATACGAAAAAATACATTAAATTTGCAGGACAAAAACATCTGAACAATAACGTATAATTTATCTAAAAAAATTTATTTATCATGGCTCACGTAATTACTGATATTTGTGTGGCTTGCGGCACTTGTGCTCCTGTTTGCCCCGTTGAAGCTATCTCTGAAGGCGACATCTACCACATCGATCCCGATACTTGCATCGACTGCGGTTCATGCGAAGAAGTTTGCCCCACCGGTGCTATCAAGGCTGAATAATCCACACGCAAACGATATATCGCAGTAATGCGATTACGATAAAAATCGGAGTTATTTTCATTTTGAAAACAACTCCGATTTTTATTTTTACTCATATCAACAAAGTTATTGGCTGTTCAGATATTTTTTTGTAACTTTGGGGAAATTGTTAACCACTATAAATCAACGACAAATAATATACCTAAACCATAACAACTTATAATTCATCATTTAACTTGAAATGAAAAAATCCATAACATTTGCTCTCGCTGCGATGTTGGGCATTGTTAGTGCTGCGGCTATCAAGCCCGCGATTACTCCTGACCCTAAGATGGAGCGCGAGATTGACAAGATTGTATCCAAGATGACTCTTGATGAGAAAGTCGGACAAATGTGTGAACTGACTGTCGATGTTGTCAGTGATATGTCTAACACTGAAGCATTTGCCTTTGACTTCGCTAAACTTGAATGGGCTAAGAAAGATGTAAAAGTCGGCTCAATACTTAACGTACCTCACAACGAAGCACAGACTCTTGATGTTTGGCACTATGCTATAAAGACCATACAAGATGCGTCTTTGAAATATCAAAATATCCCCGATCTCTATGGTGTTGACCAAATACACGGCACAACTTACACCGCCGGCGGTACACTCTTCCCTCAAGAAGTCAACATGGCGGCATCTTTTAACCGTGAATTAGTACACCGTGCAGGTGAAATCTCAGCTTATGAGACTAAAGCCGGCTCAATTCCGTGGATTTACGCCCCTGTCATGGACCTCGGGCGCGATTCTCGCTGGCCGCGTATGTGGGAGAGCTTTGGCGAAGACGCTTATCTGAACGGACAAATGGCATCAGAGCTTGTTCGCGGTTATCAAGGTAATGACCCCAACAACATCGGTGCCAACAACGTAGCAGCTTGCGCCAAGCACTTCATGGGCTATGGTATGCCGGTAAGCGGTAAGGACCGCACACCTTCGTCAATAACCTTGCAAGACATGCGCGAAAAGCACTTTTATCCTTTCAAGAAAGCTGTCCAAGCAGGTGTTCTTTCTGTTATGGTAAACTCAGCCAACAACAACGGTATGCCGTTCCACTGCAACGCCGAATTGCTGACACAATGGCTCAAAACAGACCTCAACTGGGATGGCATGATTGTCACAGACTGGGCTGATATTATCAATATATGGAAACGTGACCACGTCGCAAAAGACTACAAAGAGGCTATCCAATTAGCAATCAACGCCGGCATTGATATGTCAATGACTCCGTATGATGCAGATTTCTGCACATTGCTCAAAGAGCTTGTCCAAGAGGGCAAAGTCCCGATGAGCCGTATCGACGATGCAGTTAAGCGCATTATCCGAATCAAGAAACGCTGTAACCTTTGGAAGAAACCTTACACAGAGATTAAGGATTACCCGTTATTCGGCTCAGCAGAACACGCAGCTGTGGCATTGCAACTCGCTGAAGAGTCTGAGGTGCTCTTGAAAAATGACGATAATCTATTGCCACTAAAACAAGGTACAAAAATTTTGGTAACCGGCCCTACCGCAAACAATATGCGCTCACTCAACGGTGGTTGGTCATACACTTGGCAAGGTAGCGGCAATGGCAAATTCCACGACCAATATAACACAATCTACGAAGCATTGGCTAACGTATTTGGTGGCAGCAACGTAAAATTTGAACAAGGTGTCAAGTTTAACGAGGACGCCAATTGGTATGATGAACTCGAGCCCGAAATTGACAAAGCTGTGGCAGCCGCTGCAGATGTTGACGTTATCGTTGCTTGTGTCGGTGAAAACTCATACTGCGAGACTCCCGGCAACTTGACAGACCTCACATTGTCTCCTAATCAGCTCAACCTCGTTAAGGCTCTCGCTGCAACAGGCAAGCCTATAGTCTTGGTACTCAACGAAGGTCGTCCACGCATAATTTCTCAAATTGAGCCTCTCGCTAAGGCTGTTGTCGGCGTATGGTTGCCAAGTAACTATGGCGGTGATGCGCTCGCAAACTTAATGGCTGGCAAAGCAAATTTCAGTGCAAAAATGCCTTTCACTTATCCTCGTCTTATCAACTCTTTGGCAACTTATGACTACAAGCCTTGCGAAAATGTAGCTACTATGGACGGTAACTACAACTATGACGCTGTTATGGATGTACAATGGCAATTTGGTCATGGCTTGAGCTATACGACATACGCATACTCAAACCTCAAAGTTGACAAGACATCATTTGCATCAGGCGACACGCTCCACTTCACTGTTGACGTAACAAACACCGGCAGTGTCACGGGCAAAGAGCCAATTCTGCTTTACAGCTCTGACTTGGTGGCATCATGCACTCCCGACATCAAACGGCTGCGTGCATTCACAAAAATAGAGCTTGCTCCGGGCGAAACGAAAACCGTATCATTAGAAATACCCGCAAACGACCTCGCATTTGTCGGCTACGATGGCAAATGGCGTTTGGAAGAAGGTGACTTCGTTTTCCGCTGCGGCAATCAAAACGTGCTAAGCGTATGCTCTGCTACCAAAGTATGGGACGAGCCTATTATTGAATAATAACGAACAATTATTCACCCAAATAAAGCGAGACCGATTGGCTGCACGGCTAATCGGTCTCGTCTTTTTATTGTATATCAATAAGTTTGTGTGTCTGGAGTGAGAGATGCCAATGTGGATGAGATTTGATATAAGCTATAGTTTCCTGAATATTAGTGCCGGAACATGGCTGAAGATATAGTCGTGAAGCCGGGAGCAACGAGGCTATAGACTCGACATCTTGACCCTGAAAAACTACTTTCAACTCGTCGATACGTCCGATATCCCACGGTGCATCTTTAGGCGAACAAGTTATCCAGTCAACGCCTGACGGCACAGGCAGCGAGCCATTTGTCTCTATCTGAATATAAAATCCCGCAGATTTAAGAGCTCTTATCAAAGCATCATCGAGTTGGAGTGTTGGCTCACCTCCCGTGATAACAATATGCCGTGCTTTATA
>CAYYAA010000173.1:0-3303 GCA_964469875.1 uncultured Bacteroides sp. | reverse complement strand
CCGGTGTGTAGCCGAAATCTTTTGCAGCTTCGCTGTGGTTGAATGTGCGTGGCTCGACGAGGCGTTGCACTGTTTCTTTTTTGCGAAAAGTTTACATTTTGAGGTCGATGGTATGGATACCGTAACCTGTTTTGCTTTCCAGCTACATTATTTCTTGCCATGCTGTGTGAAGGTATTCTGTGACTTCAGGCGAAAGATTGCCGGCATCATACGCAGCGTTGAAGCAATCTAACATGTGGCTGATAGTGTACTCAGGCGAATACAAATCATCAAAGTAGCACCAATGCTCGTCTTCGACAAAGTGGATGCACAGCGATTTGATGAGTTGCATGGCTAGAGTTGCAGCTGTCATTTGTTCGCCGTCGTCCAACAGTTTTTCTATTCGTTCCGTTTCCGGGATTAATAAGAAATTCAACAAGTCGCCATCAATGCCAATCCATCTGCCATTGAATATGTCCCGCTCATACTCAGGGTTAATTTGAATAACAGAAGTCATATTAGTCGTCTTCATCGTCAAAAGATAATTCGTGGACGGCGCATTTCAATTCAGCGGCGCCATTTTCAAGTATCTTGTGCACCTTGTTGTATTCGGGAGAATTGTATATGGTCGCTTGCATAGCCTCGGCGAGCTTACCCATATGCCTTGTCAAAGCATGTTTTAAATCAAGATGGACATACTCCATCGTACGCATCAGATATGGGTCGGCGGCATACAATGCACCGTGCAGGAATGGTTTTAGTCGAGGATAGTTTGTACCGCTTACCTTTTTGATTGCACGCTCAACGTCATCGCGCATATCACGAAGGATTGGCAATGTTTCCGGCGGGCAATTTCTATTTCGAAAGCACTCAAACCACGAAGCCAAGACAAAGAGAATGTATGTCCATTCAATCTCAAAACCGACTTCAAAGCGATAACTATCAGTTTCAAACAAGTCATTGTGCTCCGGCTCCCACACTTCAAGAGGCTCACCATCAAATTTAACGAGTCTATCTCCATATGAAGTGTGACGCATTTCGTACGAGAAAAATGACATTACGCCAAGATAGGTGATGCGTTCTTCATCGGTCATCTCGTCATCATCGCCCCAGCAATCATACAACAGTTCATTAGTGTCATAAAATACATCAGGATTGCCCCAGATAATTACACCTCTGCGATCCTCAGTGACCTCAATCTTAAACAATTTCTTCTTAGCCATATCAGATTACTTTGCCCCCAAAGTTACGCAAAAACCCGACACATTCCAAACCGTCCAAGTGACAATTATATTGCAAAAACAGTATATGAACTCACTTCTTTGAGGCTTGATATTCGGCGATTTGGTGAGCTATGCCGATTTAAAAATCTACCGGTGAGTAGCCAAAATCTTTTGCAGCTTCGCTGTGATCGAATGTGCGCGGCTCGACGAGGCGTTGCACTCGTTCGCGGAAATCTATCTTGCCAAGCGACAAAATATAAAGTGCCCAAGCTCCGGAATATGCCACTGAGAATGGCACGTTTACGAATCGGTTTCGCACACCGAGTTGTTTGGCAATGATTCGGAATACATCAATCAGCATTATCGGTGCACCGCCAGACAAATTGTAGTTTTTGCCACGTGTTACATCGGCATGCATAAGTACTTGGTGGTACGCTTTGCCGAGGTCGCCGCACCACACCGGTTGAAGTTCGTACTCCGCGTGATTCACGACCGGAAATATTCGCAATTTATCGACCATCTTCACGAAAACGCTGATGTTGTGGTCGTTCATATTGCCATAAATCATCGTCGGCCGCAAAATTGTGGTCGCTATATTTTTGTTGGCTATTAGTTCGCTGATATGCTGTTCGGTCTGACGATAAAATTCGCCTGCCGACTTGTAGCGCGAATAAATTCCGGTGGTATGCACGAGGATGAGCCATCGCACAGTCGGTGACTGAACAACTTGCTCCACTAGCTGCGATGATACACCAATTCCGGCGATATGAAAGGCGATATCGTAGTTGTTGGCAAGCAAATGGTCCCTTATCTTGTCCAACTCCTCGATATCAGCGATGAATACCTTCGCCTCGGGATAAATGCCACGTACAAGTTGGGCACGCTCCTCGCTTCTCACGAGAAATGTGTAATCATATTGCGCATTCCCGGCATTGTCTGCGCTAGCAATCTCCTTCAGGAAAAACTGACCGCTCTTCCCGGTAATCCCGGTCACAAATACTCTTTGCATAAACAATACCTAAATAAAACTGAACTGACAAACCATAATAGCTTCCTTACGATACATAAACAAGGCGTCTTTATCTGTCATATCACCCGTGCCGTAGACGGCATCCACAATCTCACTGCCGCAAACTGGGCACTCGCTCGGCTTCCGCTCTACATCTATTATCTTAGTTTTTAATGCCATACGGATGAATTGTTTACACGTGATTCAAAAGATAAAGAGCCAGTCACGTATCAGCATCATAATTTCGCAACAGAATAGCACCCTTTTTACGACGGCAATACTATTCTTAAGAAATTAGATAAATTTTCAATGATGGATAAAATCAATATTAATCAGCGATACCAATTATGGCACGAAATAACCCTGATGCTTTATTACAACTGCTTAACAGGTTATCCTCTGAGCCGTTTTCTTTGTTACATCACAATGGGGTATACACCAATCATGGCTTTATTAACTGTTCTATATACAGATTTTACTTATCTAAAGATAGCCAAACTTTTTATAGGACTAAGCGACCTCAAATAGTCGCTATGTGCTCATTTTGTTCTTTTAGCTGTTTTACCACGTCTTGCACCATTTTACTCAGAGGTTGCAAATGGATGTGCTCCGGTTGCATATAATAGCCAAAGAAAAAATATTCCGGATCATTAACTCCATTAGGGAATAGACTGGTTAAGCTGTCCTTTAGCGATGCTCTATACGCTTCGTTATTACTTTTCATTATAACAACAACTCGTTGTAAGACATCTGTATGTTGACTATAAATTTGATCAATATGGAAGAGCTTTTGATGATTCTCAAGAAGTTCTTTATTGTCGCTTTGCAACTCAACATGAAGATTATCAAAGTCATCCTGCATATAGGCTTCTACTGATTGTAGTTCAAAGCGAAAGGCCTCCTGATTTTCTTGCGCTGTCGTGTAAAGTTCAAATTTAGCCTCTCGATTTAATTTGCTGCCATTACATGTGGCACAACTCGGTTGAAGGTTATAAATCGATGTACACAAGAATGGATATTCCGACTCCGGTAGGAAATGATCAAACTGATATGTTCCAATTATCTTTACGTTCCCATGTTCATCTTCAAACT
>CAYYAA010000172.1:0-3317 GCA_964469875.1 uncultured Bacteroides sp. | reverse complement strand
ATCCTCCAAAAACAGCAGCTATGAATATCTCATATAACTGGCTCAAGCAATACATCGATTTAAATCTTACACCCGAGGAGCTGTCTGCGGCTCTCACGTCTGTCGGTTTGGAGACAGGCGGCATCGAGCAGGTTGAATCAATACCCGGCGGACTTAAAGGTATCGTCATAGGAAAGGTTCTGACCTGCGTAGAACATCCGAACAGTGACCACTTGCACATCACCACCGTTGACCTCGGCGACGGACAAGCGACACAAATCGTCTGCGGCGCGCCTAATGTTGCTGCCGGACAAACCGTAGTTGTCGCAACCGTAGGCACAACGCTCTATGACGGCGACCAATCATTCCAAATCAAGAAATCAAAAATCAGAGGCGTTGAATCTTTCGGCATGATTTGCGCGGAAGATGAGATTGGCGTTGGCACATCGCACGCCGGTATCATCGTGCTTCCGGATGACGCAGCAAAGCCCGGCACACCCGCCGCTGAATACTATGATATGCAGGATGACTTCGTGCTCGAAGTTGACCTTACACCTAACCGCATTGACGCAGCGAGCCACTATGGCGTAGCGCGAGACATTGCCGCATGGCTTGCTTGCCATGACAAGCCGACCACGCTGAAGCGTCCCGATGTCAGTGCTTTCAAAATTGACAATCCTTCGGTTAAAGGCATCAGTGTAGAGGTGAAAAATCCGGAGGCTTGCACACGTTATGCCGGTGTTACTATCAAGGGCGTAACAGTCAAGGAGAGTCCCGAATGGCTTAAAGACTGCTTGAACGCTATCGGTATGCACCCGATTAACAACATCGTCGATATTACCAACTATATACTCCACTCATTCTGTCAGCCGCTTCACTGCTTTGATCTCGCAAAAGTCAAAGGTGGTCGCATCGAGGTTAAGACTTGTGCCGAAGGCACTAAGTTTACGACCCTTGACGGCGTAGAACGCTCGCTCAATGGCGCAGACCTGATGATTTGTAACGCAGAAGAGCCGATGTGCATCGCCGGCGTCTTTGGCGGCCTTGATTCAGGCGTGACCGAGTCAACAACAGATGTGTTCTTGGAGAGTGCATGCTTTAATCCGACAAGCGTCCGCCGCACAGCGCGTCGCCACGGTTTGAGCACCGATTCGTCATTCCGCTTTGAACGCGGTGTAGACCCCAACGGATGTCTCTACGCTCTCAAGGTTGCCGCATTGCTCGTTAAAGAACTTGCCGGCGGCGAAATCGTTGGCGATATGGTTGACTATTATCCCAACGTCGTTGCGCCTTATCCCGTTAAGCTCAGCTATAACGACATCAATAAACTTATCGGTAGCGAGATACCTCAAGACAAGGTAGACACAATTCTCAAAGCTCTTGAGATTGAAGTCACAGACCGCGATGCTGCAACCGGCGAGATGTCGCTCAATGTTCCGACCTATCGCGTAGATGTTCAGCGTCCTTGCGATGTTATTGAAGATGTGCTTCGCATCTATGGTTACAACAACATTCCGATGAGCACCACGCTCCACTCGTCATTGTCATTCAAGACAACGACAGATGCTGTTGATGACCTCCGCCGTACAATCAGTGACCAACTCACGGGCGCGGGCTTCAACGAAATTCTGAATAACTCATTGACTGCCGAGGCTTACTATGCCGACCTTAAAGAGTACAATGTCGAAGGTTGTGTTCGCGTAATCAATCCTTTGAGCCAAGACCTCAATGTTATGCGCCGCACACTTCTTTTTGGTGGTCTCGAAAGCCTTGCACACAATATTAACCGCAAATCAGCCGACTTGTCATTCTATGAGTTCGGCAATGTATATAACTTCAATCCGTCAGTAGAATCGACAGCTGAGAAGCCTCTTGCGCCTTATAGCGAAGGTCAACGCCTCGCTATCTGGATGACAGGCAACTCACGTCAAGGCAACTGGGCGCGTCCTGCCGAAGCTGCTACAATCTACGATCTCCGTGCAACCGTTGATAATATCTTTGCTCGTCTCGGCATCGAACAAGGCGCAATAGCATTGACACCTGCGTCAACAGAGTTGCTCTCTACCGCCCTGCTCATTGCCACTAAGTCAGGCAAGCAACTCGGCTCTCTTGGCATTGTTCGTCCCGACATCGCACGTCGTTGCGCTGTTAAGGCACAAGTGCTATTTTGTGAGCTTGACTGGAACGCTATTTCAGCCTTGTCATTGAAGCGTAAGGTGACATATTCACCGCTGCCCAAGACACAAGCCGTGAAGCGTGACCTCTCACTCCTTATCGACAGCAGCGTCACTATGGCAGACATCGAGAAGGTTGTTCGCGACAGCGAGCGTAAGCTCTTGCGTTCAGTGACACTCTTTGATGTCTATGAAGGCGACAAATTGCCTGCCGGCAAGAAGTCATACGCTATCTCAATGACCTTGCGTGACGACGAGAAGACTTTGCAAGATAAATATATCGACCAAATCATGTCACGTATCATTGCCAACCTGACATCACGTCTCGGTGCAGAACTTCGTTAATAAGACAATAAACTAACCAAAATAATATCCAATATAACTCGCCACTATGGGAAGAGCATTTGAATATCGTAAAGCCCGCAAGCTCAAACGCTGGGGCAACATGTCAAGAACATTTACCCGTATCGGTAAGGAAATCACAATTGCAGCCAAAGCAGGTGGTCCGGACCCCGATACCAACCCGCGTCTGCGTGCGTTAATGCAAAATGCCAAGGCAGCAAATATGCCTAAGGACACAGTAGAACGCGCTATCAAGAAAGCAACAGATAAAGATGCAGGTGATTACAAAATCATCTCTTATGAAGGTTATGGCCCTCACGGCATCGCTATCTATGTAGAAGCAGCGACAGACAACAATACACGTACTGTTGCCAATGTTCGTTCATACTTCAACAAACACGGCGGCTCTCTCGGCACTCAAGGCTCTTTGACTTTCCTTTTTGACCACAAGTGTGTTTTCAAAGTGAAAGCAAAGGAAGGCGTTTCTCTCGAAGACCTCGAGCTCGAGCTTATCGACTATGGTGTAGATGAACTCGATAACGATGGCGATGAAATCGTAATCTATGGTGCTTTTGAAGAAAATGCAAACATTCAGAAATACCTCGAAGATAACGGTTTTGAAATCATCAGCTCTGAATTTGAACGTATTCCTAACGATGTAAAGGATGTAACTCCGGAACAACGCGAGGCTATCAACAAACTCATCGACAAGCTCGAAGAGGATGAAGATGTTCAAAATGTCTTCCACAACATGCGTGAAGAGGAAGGCGATGACGAGGAAGAATAAATTTTCTCTTTCATAAAATATTAAAGCCGCCCTGT
>CAYYAA010000171.1:0-3345 GCA_964469875.1 uncultured Bacteroides sp. | reverse complement strand
GCGATTTAATCCGTGTGGAGCGGATGTCGCGCCACATGTATGATATTGGTCAGATTCTAAAAACGCCGATTGCAGAAAAGGCTATCCATAATGAGCAGCTGTATCATCAAGTCGTTGAGCATCGGCGCAAATTTATCGGCTTGCGAGGTTTTGACTATGACACGCTTTATCCCACTACGCTCAACATTATTCCGCCGACGGAGGTTGCCGAGCAGTGGCGCAAAGACTACGAGAATATGCGCCTATACATGATTTATGGCGAATCAGTACCCTTTAACACTCTGATTGAGCAACTTGCAGAACTTCAAAACCGCATATATGGATTGTCTTTTGCCTTATGATTAATACGATTTTTAACAAAAGAATAAAAAATATTTGAAATTGTTTTGATTATTATTCAATTTCTTTTAAATTTGCAACGGAATTCCGCGCCGATGACTCACAAGGTCGGTTGGGGTGGGATTCAGACATAATGAAAAGCGTTTACTAACACTCTTTCTTGACGTCTTGAAACTTCGCAACTTTCAGTCTCTGTCAAGAATGCAGCAATAGTAGATGCTCATGGGTATGTTTTTTGCTCCAATATGGCTTAGCCGGGAAGGCTATTCATGTTGGTGTTATACATATCGGCGTGGGCTTCTGCGTTGCTCGTTCAACAGAGATGGGCAATGCGAAGGCCTCAAGACGTGGAACGAGTAGCAGTGCAGTTTCCACGCTTTTTTTATGCCAATTTTTTAATATGAAGTGGCTGCTGCTTGAGAAAAACTTACCTTAAATAATCTAAAGAGCAATCCACAGCAAAAAACTACCGCAAATCATAAGACTATGACTAATAATTTGGAGGTCTTGAAAGATAATGATAAATTGTTTGACAACCGTTACCGACTAATAGAGAAAATCGGCGGCGGTGGTTTCTCTGAGGTGTGGCTCGCTCATGATGCAAATGCTGAAATTGATGTAGCCCTGAAAATCTATACACCAAATGGAGAACTTGATGAGCAAGGTAAAGAGGACTTTAAACGAGAGTTCGGTCGTTTATGTGGACTTAACCATTCGAATATAATTCATGCGATTGGGTTTGGTATTCATAATGACGAGTTACCATATTTGGCAATGAGTGTTTGCAAAAATGGCTCAGCAAAAAAACTAATCGGGACCGCGACTGAAGAACAATTATGGGATTTCATTGAACAAGTTGCCATGGGATTGCATTATTTGCATTCTCACGGTATTACGCATCAAGATATTAAGCCTGATAATGTATTGATTAATTCGGATGGTCAATATTTAATCATTGACTTTGGTATAAGTACCAAGACACGAAATACTCTTAGAAAATCGACAAAAGGTACCGTCGGCGGAGGCACCCCATGGTATATGTCTATTGAGAGTTGGGGTACAGATTGTCCGGATATTCACGCTCGTGACATTTGGGCTTTTGGTGCGACTCTTTATGAAATTATAACCGGTGATGTGCCGTTTGGCCAGTACGGTGGCATTACTCAAAAGTCTCAAAATGGTAAAATTCCGGTTATCAATAATGATGTTTCAGAAGATCTTAAACTTTTAGTTTATGATTGCTTAGCATTGGATTCATGGAATAGACCGGACGCAAGCGAAATTATTAGACGAGTTCAAGAGCATAGGAATGGCACTACGACTTTAAAATCACATAATAGATTGAAGAGGGCTTTGACTATCATTGTTTCAATTTCCGCTATAGGTATTGCGTCTATCTTATATCTGAACCACAATCAAAAGGATCAAGAACCGGCAGCTCTTGTCGTTAATATAAATGACAGTATCTTTATTGCAAAAGTTAATGAGGCCGTAATGATTACACAGCCGGAATTGAACAAGAAAGATATATCATCAGTTGACGAAAACACGCTATGTTCTGCAGCTAAGATATATGCAGATGCCAATCACTATAATGCAACTGATACCGTTAAGGAAAAATATTCAAAGTTGTGGAATGCATCTCAAAAGAAGATTGATGATGTCTATGAATATTTATATGCTAAAGAGGTAGAGTATGATGAGATGGGAGCTGAGGCTGCTTCTAAACTCTTTGAAAAAAGGTGTAATACACTAAGCGAATTTGTCACATCTACAAAGTTAAAAACTAAAACTCACTCCGAATAACGGCTGTGGTGCAGTATCAAGAATAAATCACATCTGATGCCCTGGGTATGTGCAAAATCGACGGATACCACAACCTTAAACGACTGAAACACAAACTTAATATCAATATAATGAGAAAGACAAAAAAATTATTCCTTGCTGCGATAGGTATATTTGCCTGCTCAATGCAACTCAACGCTCAGACATGCGCGGAATTATACAAACGAGCATGTTCGTTGAAAGATAGTAAAAGTTATGCTGAAGCCATAACTTACTATCAACGTGCCAAAGAATGCGACTCTAATCTTCGCACAGACTGTAACAAGTGGATTGAGTATTGTCGCAAACATCTCCCTGTACTTGAAATATCAGAACAGGAGATTACTATTCCTTATCAAGGTGGCGATAAACAGATTGAAGTAAAGTCGACCGGCAAGTGGAACATTGATGGGTCTGAAGAATGGTGTAATACAGATATTAACTCCAATAACTTCATTATCCAGTGTCGTGAAGCAAATAACAGCACAAGGAATAAGATTACCACGCTCATGGTAAAGAGCGGTTCTTTGTTCAAGTCGCTGAAAGTTATTCAAGAAGGACGTCCTGAATATATCGAAGTTGGGGCTCAAAGTCTTTCTTTCCCGGCAAAAGGTACAGAGGAAGATGTTAAAATCGAATCTAATGCAAATTGGGATGTAACATCTGTTCCAAGTTGGTGTAAGATTGAAAAGAAGGAAGATGGTATCCATATCTCAGTCAATCCAAATGACCGAGTGATAGCGCGTAATGATGATATAGTTATTGTATCACCTTCGAAATCTGTAACCATTAAAATCTATCAAGGTGCTGGAGAAGAACATCTCACATTGTCTCAAAACAATCTATTGTTCAGTGCTGATGGAGATGTTCACTACATGAAGGTCTATACCGATGCTAATAACTGGTTTGTTGGTGATTATCCAACATGGATGAATGTTCAAAGAATCGGCAACGACAGCATCCGCATTGAATGCGGCAAGAATATCCCCAATGGAGAACCTCGTTCAGGTAGCGTTCAAGTCAAAACAGATCGTCAGACTGCCGGTGTAATGGTAACCCAATCACCAAGGATGGCTCAAGATCTTATATTCCCGGATTCTAAAATCGTAAGCGGTAGGAATATCTCGCTTGGAATAAGCGCAAGCTATTATATGCCTTTTGTCAGCACATCTGCCGGTGGTG
>CAYYAA010000170.1:0-3403 GCA_964469875.1 uncultured Bacteroides sp. | reverse complement strand
TGAGCAATGCGCCCGCTTTCTTCGATACCTAACCTGATAAAGGCGAGTATGCGCAAGTCCGTGTTTAGCCGCTCGCCTTCTTTTAGCTGAATTTGAGCATCGTCTCGCAGCAGCTTGTTTACGTCAGCAACAAATGTCGGGTATATGTGCAGGAAGGCGTCATCAAACACGTCATAAAATTCGCGGCTCTGTTCCTCAACAAATTTACCTGACTTTGTCAGACGATATAAATCGTCAACTTTGCCGGTGCTTATCTTGCGGTTTGCTATCTTACAGAATTGATTGAGTTTATCCATGTATATCGAACATAGACTCAAGAATTGACTGATATATATTTCTTTGATATGGTTGGCTTGTTTCAGCTTGAGTTGAAAGTCTGACATACGCTTCATCTCACGACGCAATAGCCTTAGCACTACAAACAACCCAATCATTAGCAGTGTCATAATCGCAATGATGATGTAAGTCTTGTGGCGCCATTCTTTAACTCGGTCATTGTGCGTGCGTTGGATGATAGGCATACCTCGTGATGATTCAATCATGCGCACTGCGGCACCGCACTCAACTGCGTTGGCTAATGCTGCATTGATGTAGTTGTATGACCTGTCAGGGTCGCCGAGAGAGTAGAGTATACTCCCTAATTCTTGCAATGATACAACTTCGCGTGTGGCTGATATGATATCTTCAATTGCTGAGCCGGCTAAATTATAGACATAACCGTTGTGGTCGTTTCGCGCTTTAGATATGCTTGACAGGTGATGTCGTGCGCGAGCTGCTATGTTGTGGTCAGGGTGTTGATGGTCTATGAGCTCAGTCAGTATCGCTTTTGCTTTTGATAATTCGCCTATTTCAAAGTAATATTCGCCAAGATAGAAGTTATATCTAACCGAGCCTTTAGGTAGCTCATTAATCAGCTTTCTCAATAAATCAAGCTCACGAGTATTGTTGATTTCAACAATGTCGGGATAGGCTTTATAGAAGTCGCAGATATAGCTGTACATTTGTCTACCGCTGTCATAATATATGGCTTTATATTTTGACGGTAGCGCCGTTGTGTCTATCGAGGTGAATTCGGTGACTGCTGTCTCAAAAAATCCTGCAAGCGGCAATAGCGTCGCACGTTTCATTTTGAAAAGTACGATATAATCAGAATCGGCAATCTCCAATGCTTTGTCGATATAGTGCAACGCCGAGTCGTTGTTGAATGATGTGTACTCGGTGACAATCTTGTCAATTAAGTCGATGCTGCGTTTAGAGCGAGACAGTTGCCTGCATAGGCTGTCGATGCGATGTTGGCGTTGGTTGATATAGTCCTGCCGTTTAGATAATGTCTTATCTAAATTTTCAAGACATCGCTTAACGTCGGCTTCGCTAAAGTCTGTTTTAGCATAGCCCAAGGACATCGTGGCGATGAGGATTAGAATTGACAAGACGAGTCTGTGCATGGCCTTTGCAGTTTGCTAATTGAAAAGACGTGTTATGTCATCAAATGGTATAACTGAGAGCACGGTTAAGCCGTCAGGCGTAAAGTTCGGTGTGACGGAGTGAAATAGGTCGGCTATCAGCGATTCCATTTCGGGTGACGTCAACTGCTTACCTGACTTTATGGCTTCGGATTTTGCCATTGCAAGGGCTATCTTATTATAGACCGAATCGCCTGATGCTTCTCCTGACTCGGATGCTTCCTCGATAATAGTGTTAATGATTTCCAACGGATTACCTGCCGTCAGAACTGAGGGCAAGCCGTTGATTGCCCATGTCGTGTCACCAAGAAAAGACAGGTCAAAGCCTAACTTTGAGAGCGTCTCTGACATCGTTGTCAACATCGCATTTGCCGAAGGTGACAGCGTGATAGATTCCGGGAAAATAATTTGCTGAGTTGATAGTTTGCCATCGTTTATCATTGCCGAGTATTTATCAAATAATATTCTGACATGTGCTCGATGTTGGTCAATCAGCATCAATCCGCCTTGAGAAGGTGTTGCGATATATTTGTTGTGTATTTGCACGCATTTAGCCGCTGATTCGCCGTTTTCAATCGGCAATTCAGTGGGCTGTTGCGTTGGCATATCGTTGTCAGGCATATCGTTAAGTGCGCTGCTGCGAGCTTCCTCTAACGAGCCTGCGCGTTGTCGTGTGAAGTTGTCATAGAGTTTCTCCCAATCATGAGGCACGGGGCGCGAAGTCTGTCGCTCTCCTCGTGAGTAGGGAGTGTCCATTGCTTGAGAAAAATTCGCTTTGCTTTGCTTCTGAGCGAAGTTTGACTCCTCAGGTAAAGTAATATCTTCCGGCACGTTAAACGGGTTATAATTTTCGTCAAAGTCAACCGTCGGCGTGTCTCCATCTTTAACCGGGTCAAAGACGGGTATCTCAGGCGCATCTTCTACGTCGAAATCGAGTGCACCCACGGCATTAACATTGCCTAATGCTTGCTTGATAGCGGCGACAAGGATTTGCCAGATTGATTGCTCGTGCTCAAATTTTATTTCATGCTTTTGTGGATGTATATTGACATCTATTGTCGCAGGGTCAACTTCAAAGTTGATAAAATAGGACGGTTGAGCGTCGGCGGCAATCAACTCTGTGTAGCAACTCATCACAGCCTTGTGGAAATAGGGGTGACGCATATTGCGACCATTGACAAAGAAGTATTGGTGTGCGCCGCGTTTGCGCGCATAATGAGGCAGACCGACAAAGCCGTTGATTTTGGCGAGTGTCGTTTCTGTCGCTACCGGTATGATTTGGCTCTCTATTGACTTGCCGAATAGTGCGCCGATGCGTTGTTTGAATGTGCTGTGCAGAAACTGATGCAGAGTGACATCGTTATGTATCAGCGTGAAATCTATATTGGTGTTAACTAATGCAAGACGCTCAAATTCGTGCATGATGTGCGTTAACTCGACAGAATCTTTTTTGAGAAACTTGCGTCGAGCGGGCATGTGGAAGAACAAATTTTTAACCATGAGGTTTGTTCCCGGCATACAAGTCGCCGGCTCTTGTCCTTCAAATTGTGATTCGGAGATAAAGAGGCGAGTGCCGATGGTATCGTCATGGCGCATTGTGCGCAAATCAACTTGCGCAACAGCGGCTATAGACGGCAGAGCTTCACCACGGAAACCCATGGTGTGAAGCGTATAGAGGTCTGTCGCTTGGGCTATCTTGCTCGTGGCGTGGCGTTCAAAAGCCATGCGCGCATCTGTCGCTGACATGCCGCAGCCATTATCAACGACCTGAATCAGTGTGCGTCCGGCATCCTTAAGAATAATCTGGATAGCAGTAGCACCGGCATCAACCGCATTTTCGACCAACTCTTTGATAACAGAGGCCGGTCTTTGGATAACTTCGCCGGCTGCTATCTGGTTAGCAACGGCGTCTGGTAATAGTTTTATGACATCAGAGTTCA
>CAYYAA010000169.1:0-3473 GCA_964469875.1 uncultured Bacteroides sp. | reverse complement strand
AAAATTTTGTTTTTATCTTATTTTTATCATGTTTAGGAGGTGTTTGTTGCGACAAAAAACAGCTACAATCAGTTTGCGCTGACCATAGCTGTCGATTGATATTTGTTATGCTTTACTTGTCAAACCTTGAGGTAAAAGCGGCGATTGCCGGAATGTGA
The DNA here is from genome assembly GCA_964469875.1 of uncultured Bacteroides sp. Lineage (GTDB taxonomy): Bacteria > Bacteroidota > Bacteroidia > Bacteroidales > Muribaculaceae > CAG-873. The sequence continues at coordinate 3,315 of CAYYAA010000169.1, read as the reverse complement.
GTTTGGTCGGGAGATGCCGGCACAACCGAGATATAGTTCCGGGTCAACCAATATTCATCAGTATCTGTCGCATCCGGTTCTTCATTGCAAAACCTGCCGGTCAGCCAATAGAATGGCGCGCCGTTTGGATCGAAATATTTAGTGTACTCTTCGCTCCAATGTCCACGCGCAGCGCGACAAGTGCGGATGCCGTTGGGTCGAACTTTTGACGGTATGTTCACGTTTAGACAAATGCCCTTAGGCAGTCCTTCCGCCATGACGTTAAGCGCAATTTCTTTTACAAATTCCGCCGACAATGTGAAATCAGCGTCCATCGCATGATGTAGCAGCGAGAAGCCGACAGACGGTATATTATTCATGCAGCCTTCGAGAACTGCGCCCATCGTGCCCGAATAGGTGATGGCTGTTCCCGAGTTTGAACCGTGGTTTATACCTGACAAAAGCAGGTCGGGTTTTCGTGGAACAATTGCATTTAGCGCTAATTTTACGCAGTCAACAGGTGTGCCTGTCACACTGTACATAAGTGCGCTTTTATAGTCCTTATGTTGGCGGAAATGCAGGGGCGCACCAACGGTAATAGCTGCCGATTGACCGGAGCGCGGAGCAGAGGGCGCGGCTACAATAACATCTGCCACATCTATCACGCTATCAATTAGATAATATAATCCCGGAGCGTCGATGCTATCATCATTGGTGATTAATACCAACGGTCGTTTATCTTCCATAAATTTTGTTTGTCGTGATTGTTAATTTGATACTGCAAAATTAGCCATTTTTTCGCAAGTTATCAACAAAAATGTAAGTTATCAACATTATTGCAATTTTCGTGGAACAAAATTTTTATGTTTCAAATTTTTTCTGTTACTTTGCGTAACGAATAAACATTACAAGATCTAATGGGTAAAATCATTGCTATTGCAAATCAAAAAGGCGGCGTTGGCAAGACAACGACAACGATTAATCTTGCTGCTTCGCTTGCAAATGAGGGTCAGCGCGTTTTGATAATTGACGCAGATCCGCAGGCTAATGCTACGTCAGGTTATGGCATAGACCCACGCACAATGACTTCGTCAATCTATGAGTGTATGATTGACGGCTATCCTTTGGCTGGCTCGCAAGTGAAGACTTGTGTCGAGGGTTTGGAGCTTATCGGCTCTCGCATTGACTTGGCAGGCGCTGAGCTTGAGCTTATCAATAAGCCCAACCGTGAAAATGTGCTCGCAAACTTATTGCATCCTATTGCTGACGATTACGATTATATCCTTATTGATTGTTCTCCGTCTTTAGGTTTGATTACCGTTAATGCCTTGACTGCTGCCGACTCGGTTATTATTCCCGTGCAAGCCGAGTATTTTGCTCTTGAAGGTATTAGTAAACTGCTTAACACTATCCGCATTATCAAGTCACGTCTGCATCCTGAATTGGAAATTGAGGGATTTCTGCTCACTATGTATGACGCTCGCCTCAGACTTGCTAATCAGATTTATGAAGAGTTGAAAGGTCACTTTGGCGAAATGGTGTTTGACACCGTTATACCGCGCAACATCCGCCTTAGCGAGGCTCCGAGCCACGGACTCCCGGCGCTCGTCTATTCGCCCGACAGTCGCGGCGCAACAAGCCACATCTTGTTAGCCAAAGAAATTATCGCCAAGCATAAGCACAAAGAATTGCTTAAAGCTAAGGCAGTCTAATCAACCATTGTATTTAACTATCTAACAATTAACTAAACTGATATATGGCTTTAAAACGAAGCGCACTTGGTCGCGGTCTTGACTCGCTCATCTCGATGGACGATGTCCCTGCACGCGGTTCATCAGCCATCAACGATATAGCGCTCAGTCAGATTACGCCTAACCCCGAGCAGCCCCGTTCAACCTTTGACGAAGAGGCTCTCGATGAGTTGGCGGCTTCAATCCGCGAGTTGGGCATCATCCAACCGCTCTCTTTGCGCAAGATTGGTCCTGAAAGCTATCAGATTATCGCCGGTGAACGCCGCTACCGTGCCGCTGTTAAAGCGGGCTTGGCTTCTGTGCCGGCTTATATTCGCACTGCCAGCGACGCCGAGCTGACAGAGATGGCTCTTATTGAGAACATCCAGCGTGAAGACCTCAATGCGATAGAAATCGCTCTCACATTCAAGAAACTTATCGACCAATACAACTTGACGCAAGAGCGTCTCAGCGAGCGCATAGGCAAGAAACGCGCCACCGTGGCAAACTTCCTGCGTCTCCTTAAACTCCCGGCAGAGGTGCAACTCGGACTCCGAGACAAACGTGTCGATATGGGCCATGCGCGTGCCTTGCTAACTATCTCTGACCCCGCGCTCCAACTAAAGCTATATAACGAGATATTAAAAAACGATTTGTCAGTCAGACGTGTTGAAGAACTTGCAAAAGCATATCAGAACGGCACGCAACCTCAACAACATGACAAACCGACAAATCAGTCGCGCCTGTCGTCAGATGATTTCGACATACTTAAGAAACACCTGTCGGCCACGTTCCAAACAAAAGTGCAATTTTCCTGCACCCCATCAGGTAAAGGCAAAATTACATTCCCATTCAGCAACGATGATGAGCTGCAAAGACTCATCACGATTTTTGATAACATCAAACGCCAATGATTCTAATCAATATAAAGTCGCATATAAACCAATCTGACTATAAACTCAAAACAGTGTCAAAAGCCGTGAGCAAATTGCTTATGGCTTGTGCTGTTGTTATCGGGTTGTCTCTAAATGCGGCTGCTCAACGTCGTCCTGTCAAGCATCATCTTTTGCCTGACACGTTGAAAACAGAAACATCGGTCGATACGATTCATTCTCTCGTCCCTGCTGAGGAAATAACGGTGGACATTGACAGCGTATTTGAGACTTTTAAAGCCGCTGATACTGTCAAGGTGCAACGATATGATGTCTGGGAGGAACGAAATTATGAATTTAATCCCGACCCAACGCGTGCCGTTTGGATGTCAGCATTATTCCCCGGTCTCGGTCAAATTTATAACCGCAGATACTGGAAACTGCCGATTATCATTGGCGGATATTTAGGCTTGGCTTATGCCACCTCTTGGAACAACGGCATGCTGAACGACTACACTAAAGCCTATCGCGACATTATGGATAGCGACCCAACGACAAAGTCCTATATGGACTTCTTCCCGTCTACGGTCAAAGAGTCTGACCTCGACAGCACGTGGCTGACTAACATCCTGCAATCGCGTAAAAACTACTATCGACGTAACCGCGACCTCTGCATCATCTGCATGGTCGGCGTTTATCTTGTGGCGATGGTTGACGCTTATGTTGACGCATCG
>CAYYAA010000168.1:0-3529 GCA_964469875.1 uncultured Bacteroides sp. | reverse complement strand
GGGAAAAATAGGCAACATATCTGTTTACCTACAAAGCTATTAATATTCTTAACCTCGCCATCGAAAATATATGCAAATCAAGGCCACTTTAGCATTGGCAATGGCTCTATCTTTGACCATGCCTGCTCATGCTGAACTGAAAACAAATGACGGTGCCGCTTACTTGCTGTCTCTGTCTAAGGATATCAGCACCGACTTCTCGGATATGAGCAATACTTACTTCTTTGCCGATAGTCTAATATCTTTTGACACTCTTAACGGCAAAGGCATAGTTGAATGGAAACGGCAGCAACTTATGCCACGCCAAGCATTCAACACCAACACTTACCTGCATCAGCCGCTGAAATCTCTCGATTTTCCGGACAATGCCTATCAGCAGAGCCCTCATCTTGCATTCTCTGTCACACCTATCAACGGCCGCACTCTGCGCGTGCGCATCAGCACGTCTCACGCTGTCGCCGAAGATAAAGACACCGTCATGCTCGTAAGTGAACCAAAAGGAAACCGCGCCGATTGGGACATCTTGCACTCCGGCAATGACATTATATATAGTTCTGAATATGGCACTCTTGAGGTAAAGGCTTACCCGTGGAGATTGGTCTTAAAAGATAAAAACGGCAAGATTCTCACGCAAACTCGCGCATGGCAGGATAATGACAGCACACAGATTAAGGTCGCTCCGTTCAGCTTCATCAAGCGCGGCAGCGACAACTCACGCAGCATTAACCCAGTGTTCTCTATCATGCCGGGCGAAAAAATCTATGGATGCGGCGAATCGGCAACGTCTCTCAACAAGGTCGGTCAAAAGCTCAACCTCTTTGTCACCGACCCACAAGGACCAGAGAGTCCTGATATGTACAAGCCCATTCCGTTCTTCTTCAGCAACCGCGGATATGGCATATTTATGCACACCGCTGCTCCGCTAACAATGGACATCGGTCGCAGCTATATCGGCGCTAATAAAATCTTTATGTATGACGAAGACATGGACTTCTTTATCTTCTTTGGCGATGGCAAGGAGATTTTATCAGAGTACACCGCATTGGTTGGCCGTCCTGAAATGCCACCACTATGGTCTTTCGGCACTTGGATGAGCCGCATAAGCTACTTCACCGAAGCCGAGGGGCGCGATGTCGCAGCTCAGTTGCGCAAAAACCGCATTCCGGCAGATGTCATACACTTTGACACCGGATGGTTTGATGTTGACTGGGAATGTGACTATGAATTCTCTAAAAGCCGATTTAACAACCCCAAGAAGATGATTTCCGACTTAAAAAAGGATGGCTTCCACATCAGCTTGTGGCAACTGCCATACTTCGTGCCGGGTAACAAATATTTTGGTGAACTTGTCGAGAATGGTCTTGCCATCAAAAACGGCAAGGGAAGTCTGCCATACGAAGATGCCGTCTTAGACTTCACAAATCCATCAACCATCAGCTGGTATCAAGACAAACTCAAACAATTGCTGGAACTCGGCGTTGGCGCTATAAAGGTCGATTTCGGCGAAGCAGCACCAATCGAAGCTATTTATTACAACGGCCGCAGCGGTTGGTATGAACATAATCTCTACCCTGTGCGATATAACCGCGCAGTGGCTGATATCACACGCAAAGTCAGCGGTGACAATATCATCTGGGCACGCTCGGCATGGGCAGGCAGTCAACGCTACCCCCTCCATTGGGGCGGAGACGCCGCCTCTACAAACACCGGCATGTTAGGCACTATCCACGCCGGACTTTCATTCGGACTATCAGGTTTCTCATTCTGGAGCAACGATATGGGCGGATTTGTAACGTCTACACCCGAATCTCTTTACCGTCGCTGGCTGCCTATGGGATTCTTGACATCCCACAGCCGCTCTCACGGCGCACCTCCAACCGAGCCGTGGCTTTATAATGAAGACTTCGTGGACTACTACCGCTCATGCGCCGAAATGAAATATAAGCTCATGCCATACATCTACACCGAGGCAAAGAAGTGTTGTGACAAAGGCTTGCCGATGTTCCGAGCGCTACTCTTGGAGTTTCCCGATGACCCCGGTGCATGGGATATTGACGACCAATATATGTTTGGCTCACAAATTATGGTTGCTCCATTCTTTGAGGACTGCACAGAGCGCAACGTCTACCTGCCCGGCAATGGCGTGTGGACAGACTACCAAACAGGCGACACTTATCAACCGGGATGGCACAAGCTCAAAGCAAACGGCAAATTGCAATGCATCATCTTAGTGAGAGACGGCGCTGTCCTGCCACTCGCTGATGTCGCACAATCGACCGACCGCATAAACTGGGAAACCATCAAGTGGGTGCGCTATGGTTCGACAAACGGACGAAGCTCTTTCGGTCACATTTTCTTCCCCGGTGATAAAGAAATTACCACTATCGAAATAAAATAGCATTATAATTTTTAGGGTGTTTTCGGCAAATATTCATGCCAAAACACCCTATTTTGATATTAAAACGCATTTTTTTGCTCCAACACTTGCAAGTTTCACCTAAAGTGCGTAACTTTGCATCGCTTTAGTTCTAAAGGGGCTGAGCAAAAAGGATAGTCTTATGGTGTAATGGTAGCACTACAGTTTTTGGTTCTGTCTGTCTAGGTTCGAATCCTGGTAAGACTACAAAGCCTTCTCAAAGCGAGAAGGCTTTTCTTTTTTTTATACTACACACAAATATGAAGACATTATACGTAACAGATATGGACGGCACTCTTTTAAACAACGAGAGCCGTGTCAACTCTAAGTCTGCCGAAATTATCAGCGAGCTAACGCAACGCGGCGCATTAATCACCGTGGCGACAGCGCGCACACCGGCAACGGTAGTGCCATTGCTCAGAGACGCGATAACAACGCCACCGGCAATTGTTATTACAGGCGCTGCTCTTTGGGACAGACAAGCCGAAAGTTATGATAATGTCAAGACCATAAACCCCAAAGATGTCACAGAAGTTCTCTCAGAGTGCAAACGTGACAACATCCACCCATTTGTCTACACTTTCACCAAACCCAACACAATAGATGTCTACCATGACACTTATCCGCTGACCGGTCACGAGCAGAGCTTCATCGACCAGCGCAACGGCACAGTGCTAAAACATTTTCACGAACATACTCCCCTACCCGATGCAGCTGCATCTTCGGTTATCTTATTCTTCGCAATGGGTGACGAGGTGCCTATCAGAGCCATTGCCGACCGCCTGCAAGCGATAGGTCGATACGCAATATCTTGCTATCCGGATAACCTGCGCAAAGGCCTTTATCTACTCGAAATATTCACTACAGGAGTATCAAAAGCAAACGCCATACTCCAAGTCAAGCAACAAGTTGAAGCCGACCGCGTTGTTGTCTTTGGCGACAACCTCAACGACCTATCAATGTTTGATGTAGCAGACCTTGCTGTTGCCGTAGACAACGCCCTACCCCAAGTCAAGGAGCGTGCCGACATCATTATCGGCACAAACGCCGCAGACTCTGTCGCCCGATTCATCGCTGAAGATTTCGAGCAACACTCATAAAAGGCACGCCATA
>CAYYAA010000167.1:0-3614 GCA_964469875.1 uncultured Bacteroides sp. | reverse complement strand
AAAAGTTATAATATAGCCGTTTAGAGACTTAATTGTCACATTCCTCAAGGAGCGCATAGCTCATCGCAGCAAACATAAAGGCATTGCTCCAGCGCATATATGAAATCTTAGAAGATACGCCCGGTTTGAGTTGGTAATAGAAGTAGCCTTGCGGTGCTTGCATATTCTTTATTGTCCAGTCAATCACTTTGTTAGCCAACTCGCGGTGTTCGCTGTATTTGTGGAGTCTGCTCAGTGTTACGAGCAGTTGTCCGGGACAGTGGATGTCTATTGGATATTGGCGTGTGCTGTAATACTTTGGCGCACCGTCAGCGTTAAAAAAGTTGTTGATATAGAAGTCAAAGCCTTTGGCAATCACCTCGTCAACAGAGTTGTCACCTGAGATTTCGCGGTAGGCTATCAGACCGTCGAGGTTGTAGCCGGTGTGGAATGAGTCAATCCATCCGGTAACACTTTTGAGACCGTAAGTCCATGAGCCATCGGCTTTTTGTTCAGAGCAACAAGCAGTGACCGATTTTTGTGCGAGGTCAAGATAATTCTTATTGCCGGTGTATTTATAGCAGTAAGACAGCAGTCGGCTACCTAACAGCGATGCGTTATAGATGGTGTCGTTGCCCTGCATTTTTGAATACGATATGATTACGCCGCCATTGTGTGGCGTGTGGTGTAGGTCTTTCATAACAAACTCTGCAGAACTGAGCGCAACGTCTAAGAAGCGTTTGTCTGAACATATTTCATAAGCCTCAATCAGCGCTGTGGCACAGAATGTCGTGGCTACAACGGTAGGCTCATTGGCGGGGAACAGGAATTCGCGACGGCACTGCCACGGGAAGTTGTAGCCCCATGCTGCGCCACTAAAGCCCTCGGCTCGCATTGATATTAGCAACTCGCTTAAATGTGTGATGGTCTCTTTTATCTCGTTTGTCGAGCCAATCTTGTCGGCGAGTTTCGGATTATTAACAACAGTCTTGTATAAGTTGCAATATCCTTGTATAAAAAGACCGATTGCTTTGGCGTTATATTGTTTATCTATAAGAGCTAATGCTCGCAGATTAAGCGGATTGCGCTTAAATAACTGAATCCAAATCAATCGAGCGATGGCAGATTTGCCAACGAAAGGTATAGCTTTGAAAACTTTAGAGTTAAGCCCGTCATACGGGTCCCAGCCCTTGTATTGTTCAGCTTCGCAATATTTGCGCAGTTTACTTAATGACTCAATTAATTGTGACATAGCTCGGTTGGTTTAGATGGTGGTGTTGATTAACGGTAGGAATTTGCCGTTAGGCTGGATGATTACTTTGTCCACTCGTTCAATGCTGAAATACTCATCTCCGAGCATTGCTTCGGAGTAAGTTTTTTTCATCAAATTGAGGTCGTTATCGTTAAAGTTATCATTAGGGATGATGCAAGCTCTCAAATAACCGCGTTTATCTTGGATATATTGTAAGCCGTCCAAGTGAGTCAGAATATCACCATGGAAGGTTAACATTGCCTCGGATATAGACGTGCCGTCATGGCGGAAAATAATTGATTTTGCGCGGCGGCCTTCGATAGATTTGAGCAGCATTTTTGTCTCGCCGTCGGTGTCATTGATGCTTCCTTTGATTTGAGCGTAGTCTCCTGTGCGATATCGAAGTAGTGGCATTACGCGATTGTAATATGTAGAGCCTACGATTTCGCCATACGCATCAATATCCTTGTCAGAATGAGACTTGCCGTCCTCGTCAACGATTTCACATAAGCCATATTTTTTTTCAACGACGAAATCAGATAATCCGCCTTTCAGACTTCGAGCCAAAACGAGTTTCTCTGTATGTCCGTAGAAAGAGCTGATTTTGATGCCTAATTGTTCCTCGATTAGAGCGTGTTGAAGCGGTGTGACACCCTCTGATGTGAGTAGGGCATATTTGATAAAAGAAGTGTCTAATCCTAATTTTAAGAAGCGTTTCAGTAGCTCGTAAGCAGTTGAAGGATATGAGTATAATGTTGTGATATTATGCTTGCGCATAGTGTGGTGTATTGTCTTTATATACTCATCGTCAGCTCGAAATGCGTCAAAGATATATTCTTTTGATATTGGGTTTATTAGGAAGTCGCGTTTACCCTCTAAGTGGTGACGGCGATAGGTCGCCATTGTGTCGTAGTCCCAACCGATGCTTTGCCATATTTTTGTTATGAAAGCCATCTCTGTGATGTAACGATTATTTGGCACACATAAGTCGAGCGGCTTTCCACTTGTGCCTGAAGTCGTTACGTGAGAGTATGCCGAGGCTTCGTCGCTGATGAATTTTTCAGGCTGTTTCATGACTTCTGCTTTGTCAATAAGCTGAAAAACTGATTTGTATTGTTCAACCGAATTTATTACGGTACCACTATATCTTTCGCGGTAGTACGGAACGTGTTTTATCGCGTAGTTGGCAGTGTCTATCAATAGCTTATCAGAATCTAAGTCTTTAATGCCCCGCTTAAATGATTTCATAGCAGGTGTATATCTTATGTCTTTAAGCCTATTGAGGTGTATGAGCGTAGCACCAAGCCATTCAGGTGCATAAGGTAGAGAGTTCTTTAAGTAATCTGCAAATCCCATTAGCGTAGTAATGAAGTGTAAAGTTCAGATAATGAAGCGACAACATTATCAGCATAATAATCGTTGATAGTCAGAGCTGCGGCGTTGCCTTGCTTGGTGACTTCATCACGATTGTCAATATAATATTTTATAGCTTGATATATTTGTTCATAGTTGCCGGGCGTTATCAGATAGCCATTGACGTTGGTTTTGACAATATCCGGAATTCCACCAATTGCGGTGGCTATAATTGGCATCTGATAAGCCATACCTTCAAGTATGCAGATTGGCAGGCCTTCTACATACGATGGTAATAGCATGATGTGTGAACTATTAAGGAGCTGTTTCTTTTTTTCTCCGGATACCCAACCAACAAATTCTACGATTTCTGCTATTTGATATTCCTCAATCATTCTCGTAAATTTGTCGTTTTCGCCGTTGCCGCCAACAATAATTTTTACGTTCCCTGCTAATTCGGTCTTATGTTGCTTTGCCATTTCAAGGATGTCATAGACGCCTTTCATCTTGCTTATTGCGCCCAAGAATAGAATGTTTATAATATGGCTGTTTGTGTCTCGTTCAATATTCTTCGGACGACTAACAATATTTTTAACCACTAAAACATTCGGCAAGGCCAACTCTTTCGTGAAAAAGTCGAGCCAATTTTCTGTCAGGATAATGACAGCTGAGCATTTAAGCAATACATTACGGACTTTATCATAGCCGAGTTTTGCTGAATAGTTAGCAAAATTACCGCCGTGGCAGTGCCAAATTACTTTAAAGCCAAGTAGTTTTGCCCATCTTATGATGATTGATTTCCTAATCCATGAGCCATTTGATGCGCCGTGAACGTGGACGATTTTTACCGGTGATAGTTTATAGAATGGCAACTTAATCAATGCTAACGCAAACATCAGGTATGTCATGAACATTCCTTTGTGGCTTGTTGATGCCAAATAATGTGATTCTGCCATTTCTTCTTTGTAGGAATTTAGGACAGCAGCAATACCGCCTTTGGCTTTGAGGCTTGGGCCGATAAAGAGGACGT
>CAYYAA010000166.1:0-3621 GCA_964469875.1 uncultured Bacteroides sp. | reverse complement strand
TGCTATGCGTTTTTGTGCCTTTTTGACCGTAGCCGTAAGTGTAGACGCGTTTGCTTGCAGTGCCGTTGACAACGACAGAGAGTTTCTTGAGGCGGTTGTTTTCGTGGATGTCTTCAACCAAAGAGCGGAACTCGTTTGTCGGTGTGTAGTTGGCGCGGCAGACATAGACTGTAGCGTCGGCGATGCGGTCGAGGGTGAATGTATCGCTGACCATGCCAACAGGTGCGGTGTCTACGATGATGTAGTCGTAGCGTTCACGCAGTGTCGTGAATAGCTCGTCAACACGATGAGATGTCAAGAGCTCGGCAGGGTTAGGCGGCACAGGACCTGCGACAATGACGCTGAGGTTGTTGTTGCCGGGTAGGGGTGTGATGATGTCGTCAAGATTAATTTCGCTTGATGAGAGATATTGTGTCAAGCCGAAGCGCGGGTTAATCTTGAGGTATTGTGCAAGCTGCGGGTTGCGGATGTCCATGCCAACGAGCAGCACTTTCTTGTTGAGTAATGAGAGTGTTGCAGCGAGGTTTGTTGCTATGAATGATTTGCCTTCGCCGGATGTTGTTGATGTCATTAAGACAACTTTGTCATTAACATCGTTGAGGACAAAGAGAAGGTTGGTGCGCAACAGACGGAAGAGCTCGCAGCAAGATGTGGTGCTGATAGAAGAAACGACCAATGCTTCGCCGCTGCGATCGTTGCAGATTTCGCCGAGGATAGGTGCGTCGATAATCTTTTCGACGTCTTGGCGAGTGTCAAATTTATTGCGGAGCAATTTAGACAAGTAGATGTAGACCGGAGGCAAGAATAGACCGAGGAGCAAGCCGAGGAAGAGTATTGCTTTCTTGCCCAAACCGATAGGCTCGCTTAGGGTGTATGCGTCATCGACGATGATGCCCTTAGGAACGGCGTTTGCAAGCATCATAGCGGTCTCTTCGCGGCGTTTGAGCAAGAATACATAGAGCTCTTGCTTAACGGCTTGTTGACGTTTCATGTCAAGGAATTCGCGTTCTTGAGTCGGCACATCGCTCAACTTGCCCATCGTTGTGGCTTGTTCGGTGCGTAGGTCACGCATTGTTACTTCCAAGTCTTTGTAGGCACGGTTGATAGATGTTGTGATATTCTTGCGCATGGCATCAATCTGTTCTGACAATAGCTTGATAGTGTTGTTGTCAGGCTTAGCGTAGGCGAGGAGGCGCATACGTTGCATAACCAAGCTGTTGTAGGAGTCAATGCCGCCTTGCACTGTTCCGTTAGAGACGTTTGTTGGGATGAGCTCGTAGGCGTTGTTAGGGTTAGCCAAGAAGTCGCTTGTCATCTTGATTATTTGCATTTGAGTCTCGGTTGAGAGTAGCTGTTGTTCAAGGGTAGCGCGTTTGGTTGTTTGATATTGAGCTTCAGTAGCGACATCTACGATGCCTTTTTTCTGCTTGTAAGTTTCGATGTCAGCTTCAGCATCGCTAAGGTCGACGGCGAGGAGTTGCAGGCGTTCGTCAATAAATTCGGCAGTTTTTTGACCTTGTAGGTTTTTCTCTGCGATACCGCGCTCGTTGTATTTTTTGATGATTTCGTTAAGGACATCTTCACCGTATTGTGAGTTTTCGGTGTCGTATGCCATGTTGATTACGTTGCTTCGCTTGCTGGCGATGTCGGCTGTGATGTCTTTAGCGATATCGTCGGCTGCGATATCGTAGCCGCAAAGTGTAATGGTGGCAGACACGTCTTCACCTTTGGGATATGTGTCTGTTTTTGAGAGCGTATATTGACCGAGTGGTGTGTTGAACACAACAGGCAAGGTTGCATCCTCAACTTCGGCGATAACATCACGGCGATATTTCATCTTTGCATCGACCTTGCCTTTCTTGTCAACTTTTACTTTGACAGTGAGTGAGACATTGAGCGTATCCATAATGCCGGGGGCCGGTGTGAGCGCAAGCGGATATTCGGGATATGCGTGATGTTTTGACAGGAAACCGTCTTTAACATAGCTTGTTACGTTGATGCCTAAGTCGCGTACAACGTCACGATAGAGTGAGTGTGAGCTGATGACAAATATTTCGTCGTCTACGTTTCCTTTTGCACCAAATAGGTCGCCTAACGAGCCCAATGAGCTTGCCATCGGGTTGCTGTCCTCTTGTGAGATAAGGACATTGGCGCGTACGCCGTTTTTTTGTTTGATTATGCGTGTTGCAACGAATGCCAAAAGCAAACATAGCACCACTGAAATCGCGAAATAATACCATTTAGAGAGGTATTCGGTGAATAACCCCTTTATGTCAATGAAGTCTGAAGTGTTCTTTTTAGCCATGGTCAGTTTTTTGTTAGTCCGCTAAGAGGGCGATGATTAATGAAACGACTACAGAGCAAGCACTTACGACAGTAGAGATAACTGTCACTTTGTAAGCGTTGTCTTGGTTGTATTTAGCGTTTGCTTGGCGCACCTTGTTAGGCTGAACGTAGATGAAGTCGTTCTGTTTGAGATAGAAATATGGTGAAGTAAGAACTTCTGAAGAGTTTAGGTCGATATGGTGGTAGCTGTATTGACCGTCATCCTCTTGACGGACGAGCAGGACGTTGTTACGTTCGCCGTAAGGAGTGAGGTCTCCGGCTTGTGAGATAGCGTCAAGGATGGTGTATTTTAATACGCTCACGCGTTGAGTGCCCGGTTTTGCGACTTCACCGGTGACGTTTACTTTGAAGTTGATGAGCTGAACTTTAACTAATGGTTGTTCAACGTCTTGGCTGATGCGCTCGGTAAGGTATTTCTGGAGCTGTTCGGTTGTCATGCCGGCAACTTTGATTCTGCCGAGGACCGGGAAGTTAAGATAACCGTCAGATGTGACAACATAGGTTTGTTGTTGCGGCGTTGTTGTTGTGACGATTTCGCTGTTCTTCGCAGGGTTGCCTAATGGCAAGTTATACTGAGCTGAAACTGCTGAGTTTAAAGAGTTTACAGAGATAAACAGTTCGTCATCAGCTTGCAGTTTAGGCAAGAACTCGTCAGCATTGAAAGTGCCGTCTTTAATTTCGGATATGTCGTTAAAATAAGGAAGTACAGTCTTACTGCTTGAGCAAGAAGCTAATGCACAAGCTATTGTCAGAGCTGCAACGAGCGACTTCAATTTCATTTTGGTAAGTTTCTTAAGATTAAATTTGCGCAAATAGGGAGAGTTTATTCTTAATTATAACGCAAAGTTACGCTTTATATTATATAAGAGAGGCAAAATTTCAAGAAAATCGCGCCCCCGAGGCGCGATTTTATGAAAAATTGTCAGTATTATGACTGTATATAGTTATGTTTAACGTAATGGAACGGCAGATTATTTATGTTTACGCAACACCATAGCGGTGCGGGCGGGCAGGTAAAGTTTGAGCCATTCGACACCGTGGGGTGTGTATAGCGGGTCAGCTTGTGTGAAGTGTTCGATGCTCTCGTCAATGTTGCCGTAGCCGCCAAAGTCGGGGCTGTCTGTTGAGAGCACGCCTGAGTAGACGCCGCCGGGGGCGAGTATGCCGTAGTCGTCATAAGATTTTGACGGGCTGAAGTTAAAGACAAATACCAAATCTCCGCGGGAGTTTGACACTTTAATCAGAAAATAATGCGAAAAATAATGCTGTGGACTA
>CAYYAA010000165.1:0-3726 GCA_964469875.1 uncultured Bacteroides sp. | reverse complement strand
CACGGGATGTTAAAAGGTATTAAATAATTGGATTTTGTTTATTTTTTCTATTAAAAGTGTTGATTTATGAAATATTTTATTTATCTTTGTGGTATAAAACATCAAAATGATAGTAAGACACATATTTAATGCCTACGAAAGCTGCACTACTCACTTATGTTATCTGAATTTGGCTCCGTTGGCATTGGATTAAGTTCCGAGCCGATGTGAATCGCCTTTATATATGTGTAATTGCAAAAGAAATTTCTCATGTTTGGTTCTATGGGATTTGCGTGACGTGATTGTCATGTGAATCCCTTAGTTTTTTTGTGGTATTGTGTAAAAATACTCACTTTTGGGTATTTCGGGGGCGAATTTGTTGTTGTAATTTTGCACCAGATAATTATACGGAATTGTTTTAGACTATAAGCACCAAGGTCGCTACTCTGTGAAAGAGCCGCGACCTTGGTGCATTTATGGGTTTGGGGTTGTGTTTATTTCTTGAGCAATGGCGCTATAACGGGCAGGACTTTGTCAACGTAGTGGCGAAATCCGAGGTTGGTGAGGTGGATGCCATCGACTGTTCCTTCGTTGTCTTTGCCGTCGAGCTCAAAGCTGTCGATGTAATAGAGGTTGTCGGGACATTCGGCTTTGAGGCGCTCGTAGTTGCGGCGGTAGGCTTCGTTCTTTGATGGTAGGTATGTTTTGAAGTAGGAGTCATAGCGTGCGTAAGGGTAGATAAATCCTTCGACCATGACGATTGGCACGTCGGGGTGTGCCGCGCGAATGATTTTTACGAAGTCATAAGTCAAGGAGTCGCACATGTCGCGTGTGCAGTTTGGCACTGGGTCGAGCAGGTAAAGGTCAACGTCTTTGATGTCCGCTAATGCGCGTGCCATGGCGAAGTCCATTTTAGCTTGACCTGAGAAACCGAGGTTAACGACTTCGCAGTTTAGTTCGCGGGAGATGATGTTCGAGGAACACATTCCGGTGCGCGAGGCGCAGCCGCCTTGCATGATGCTTGTGCCATAGGCGACGATGCGGCGTCGGCTGTCGATGAGGTCGGGGCGTCCGGGACGGATTACAGAGCCGCTGTCGGTTTTAATCCATACGTTGTTAACGCCATCGTATAGAGGGAGATAGACCATATATTCGTGCATTTCGCCGTCGAGGTTGCTGACGTAAGTAGCTTCGCAGATGCGTTCATCTTTGTTGTTGACTTTAGGGCGATTAGTGTTGACGT
The DNA here is from genome assembly GCA_964469875.1 of uncultured Bacteroides sp. Taxonomy (GTDB): domain Bacteria; phylum Bacteroidota; class Bacteroidia; order Bacteroidales; family Muribaculaceae; genus CAG-873. The sequence continues at coordinate 2,504 of CAYYAA010000165.1, read as the reverse complement.
ATTCCCACGAAGTGTCGCCTTGACAGATGTATAGGTCAGTGCCTTTAATGCCGGTGTCAGCCATGTGGAGCATGTGGAAGTCGCGTAGGAGGTCATATTTGATGCCTATGCGTTTGGAGTTTGTGGCAAAGCGGATGGCAATACCGGTGGAACATTCCGAGAGGTCCCATAGCTCTTGTCTGACGCTGTCGGCGAGGGCTGCGGGAAGGCGCGTGTAAGTGCGGGCGGTATTTTGCCAGCCCTTGTTAATGATGCGCAAGTTTTGAGCATCAGTGAGTTGCCAAGGAGTCTGCGGCTCATCGGCGGAGGCGGTAATAGCAGCGAGAGGCAGTATTAACGCTGCTAACAAAAATTTAACAGTCTGTTTCATAGGAGAATAAATTTCTGCAAAAATAGTGAATATTGTGGTAATAAAGTAATCATTAGGCGTTAAAATTTTGCATTTTGCTTTTAAAATTAGTAACTTTGCAAAACGCTCGGAACTTGCGGGCGTTTGTCCCGTAATATGCAAGATCAACCACATCTTTATTTATTCCCGGTGCCGATGGGTTGCGATACGCCTCCCGCAGAAGTGCTGCCCGCACACAATATTGAGTTGGTGCGTGGTGTTCGCTATTTTGTAGTAGAGAATTTGCGTTCAGCCCGTCGTTTTTTGAAAGCCTGTGATAAGTCAATCAATATTGACGAACTGCATTTTGTTGAGCTTAATGAGCATACCCCGATAGAAGAAGTTGAGCAGATGCTTGAGCCCATGCACCGAGGTTTTGATATAGGCATCATCAGCGAGGCGGGCTGTCCGGCAGTTGCCGACCCCGGAGCTGACCTTGTGGCAGTGGCACAGCGCCACGGCTATGATGTAGTGCCGTTGGTAGGGCCTTCAAGCATAATAATGTCGCTTATGGCATCCGGCTTTAACGGACAGTCATTTACGTTTAACGGCTATCTGCCGATAAATGCGCAGCAGCGCACGGCGAAGTTCAAAGAGATGGAGAAGTCCATCAGACTACGCCGCCAAACTCAGATTTTCATCGAGACACCATATCGCAACAATCGCTTAATCGCGGAGTTGTCGAGCGCCCTGCCGGGAGATATGCTGCTTTGTGTGGCATCGGATGTTACCGGCTCAAAACAGACGATAAAGACGCGCCCGCTTAGCGAGTGGCGTAAGATGCAATATAATTACGATAAGATACCTTCTATATTCCTGTTGTACTGCTAAATAATAAAATATGTCAAAGCCAAGACGCACATCAAAGCCGTTGCCGGAGTTGCCGGGATTGTTTGACGGCTTGTATGACAATGATGCCTACGGTGTCGTTGCCGGTTCGGGTGTGTCTGCACATGAGCGGCTGAGACGCAGAATGTCAGAGATGGAGATAGCTGTCGATAAGACGGCGGCGCAGCGCGACGAGATGTTGCGCTATATCTCGTTTGGCAGTGGCAGTAGTGGCAACTGTTCATATCTCGGAACACGCAGTTGCGGAATATTGATAGATGCCGGCATAGATAATAAGAAGGTCAGCAAGACTTTAGCAGATAACGGCATAAACTTTGACAGCATACAGGGCATATTGTTGACGCATGACCATGCCGACCATGTTCGCTATGCTTATGCGATGTTGCGACAGAATAAGCACATGAAGCTGTACACGACACCGCGCGTTGTAAACGGAATGTTGCGCCGTCATAATATTTCGCGTCGCATAATTGACTATCATACTGCGATATACAAGGAGTTTGAGACTAAAATCGGCAACTTCTTGGTGACGCCGTTTGAGACGAGCCATGACGGCTCGGACAATATGGGCTTCTATATTAAATATGAGGGTATTGACGGAGCTTTTGTGGTTGCGACAGATATGGGCGTAATCACAGAGCGTGCCGACTACTATATGCGTCAGGCTACTTATCTGATGATAGAGAGCAATTATGACCTCGATATGTTGCAGCGCGGTCGTTATCCTGAATATTTGAAGGCACGCATCATGTCGGCGACAGGTCACATGGATAATAAGGATACGGCGGAGTATTTGGCGAAGATGTGGACACCGCAGTTGCGCCGTATATTGTTGTGCCACCTTAGTCATGATAATAACAAGCCTGAGATAGCGCTTGAAGGCGCGAAGAAGGCGTTGGAAGAAGCAGAAATAAGCGTAGGCGACGGCACAGAGACCGTAGAGATGCGTGACCGCGACGTGCAGTTGATTGCCTTGCCGCGATATGATTGCACAGATTTGATAGTGCTCAGATAGGACACGCCTGCCGTTTTGGTTGAAAAAACAGCTATTGAATTAACTCATAGGGGATAAAAAGGTTACAATAGTGATACGTAACAATGGAAATTTATATTGTTTTAACAGATTGTAGGGTAAAACAGGCCAACATTTTGTCCATTTAGGTTATATCGAAGTTTGAAAAAATGAGTAACTTTGCAAGCGTAAAATGCCAAGTAAAAAAGATTGTAATAACAGCAAATAAACACAAGTTCAATTATATAAAGTATG
>CAYYAA010000164.1:0-3734 GCA_964469875.1 uncultured Bacteroides sp. | reverse complement strand
AGAATTGCCGTGGTTTTAAACTATTTAAACTAAAGCATTTTGTTGTTAGTTATAAATTGAATAAATTTGCACGTTATAAAAAACGTATTTGCAATGAGTAGAACAATTACACCGGTACTCCTTCTTACGGGGTATCTTGGAAGCGGTAAAACTACACTTCTAAATAAAATCTTGTCCAATAAGCGTGGCATACGCTTTGCTGTCGTTGTTAATGATATCGGTGAAGTTAACATTGACGAAACTCTTATCCGTAAGGAGGGTATCGTCGGAGGTCAGAATGCTGATGACCTTGTAGCTTTGCAGAACGGGTGTATCTGTTGTACGCTTAAAACTGATTTAATCAAGCAGTTGGCAGAGCTTACGGCTATGCATATGTTTGATTATATTGTTATAGAGGCCAGTGGTATCTGTGAACCGGCACCTATTGCACAGACTATTTGCGCAATGGAGACGATGCGCATTCCTGATTTGCCTTCTCTTGACTGTATCGTGACGGTCGTTGATGCACTGCGCATGGCGAGTGAGTTCGGCTGTGGTGAGGATTTGCAAAAATCTGACCTTGATGAGGAAGATATTGAGAACTTGCTTATTGAGCAGATAGAGTTCTGTAATATAATCTTACTCAATAAGATATCTGAAGTTACGGCTGATGAGGCTGCTCATATCAAGGCTATCATTCGCGCTATTCAGCCGAAAGCCGAGATTATCGAGTGTGACTATGCTGAGGTCGATATGGATAAACTTATCAATACCCACAAATTTGATTTTGAAGAAGTTGCGACATCTGCAACGTGGGTTAAGGAACTCGAAGGCACGGCAGATGAAGAGGAGCATGAACATCATCACCATGATGATGACGATGACGATGATGATGACGATGAACATGAAGAGCATCACCACCATGAGCATCATCATGACCATGACCACCATCATCACCACCATGATCATGATGAGGGTGAAGCTGAGGAGTATGGTATCGGCACATTTGTTTACTATCGTCGTGAGCCGCTTAACTTCGAGAAGTTTGACCGATTCTTGGCTAAGAGTTGGCCTAAGAGCGTAATTCGCGCTAAAGGCGTTATCTATTTTAGCCAAAACAAAGATATGTCAATCTTGTTTGAGCAAGCCGGTGTACAGAAGAAGGTTAAAGAGGCAGGCTATTGGTATGCCACCGCACCTAAAGAGGAGCTTGAGAAGTTCTTGGCTCAAGATGCAGGGTTGCGTCGTGACTGGGATCCTGTCTATGGCGACCGTATGCTGAAGATTGTCTTCATCGGTCGTAATATGGATCGTGAAGCTATCACAGCTGCACTTGATGAGTGTATCGAAACTCGATAAATATTTTAATATAGAAATAAAAAATCCTGTCAAACCGTGTGGCTTGACAGGATTTTTTTGGTGGGTGTATATCGCAATTACTTAACGATGAGTAAGTAATAATTTTTCTTGCCGCGTTGAACGAGGATGTATTTGTCGTTCAAGAGCAGGTCTGTTGAAGCGGGAGCGTATGCATCGTTGATTTTTTCTTTGTTAATCAAGACGCCGCCTTGTTGAGCGAGTTTGCGCATTTCGCCTTTAGAGGGGAATACTTTGGCATTGTCAACGAGAAGGTCAGCGAGCTTGATGCCGTCCTCAATGTCTTTGCGTGATACCTCAAATGTGGGAACGCCTTCAAACACAGCGAGTAATGTTTGTTCGTCGATTTTGTGAAGTATCTCGCCTGCTTTGTTGCTGAAGAGAATTTGTGATGCTTCGACAGCTGCGTTGTAGTCGTCTTCGCTGTGAACCATGATAGTGAGTTCTTTTGCGAGACGTTTTTGGAGTGGGCGCAGTCCGGGGTCAGCTTTTTGTTCTGCCACGAGAGCTTCGACCTCTTCGCGGGTGAGTTCAGTGAAGATTTTGATATATTTTTCAGCGTCTTCATCTGTGACATTGAGCCAGAATTGATAGAACTTATACGGCGAAGTGTAACGAGCATCGAGCCATACGTTTCCGCTCTCAGTTTTGCCGAATTTACCGCCATCGGCTTTTGTAATCAATGGACAAGTCAAAGCGTAAGCCTCACCGCCGAGAGTGCGACGGATAAGCTCGGTGCCGGTGGTGATATTGCCCCATTGGTCAGAACCGCCAAGCTGCAATTTGCAGTTTTTGTCGCGGTAGAGAGTGAGGAAGTCATAGCCTTGAACGAGCTGATAAGAGAATTCAGTGAAAGACATGCCTTGTTGAGATTCGCCTGAAAGACGTTTCTTCACAGAGTCTTTTGCCATCATATAGTTAACGGTGATGTGCTTGCCGACATCGCGGATGAAGTCGAGGAATGTGAATTTGCTCATCCAGTCGTAGTTGTTCACCATCTCGGCAGCGTTAGGTGCATCGCTGTCGAAGTCGAGGAACTTAGAGAGCTGGCGTTTGATAGCCTCTTGGTTGTGGCGCAAAGTCTCTTCGTCGAGCAATTTACGTTCTTGGCTCTTCATAGAGGGGTCACCGATCATGCCGGTAGCACCGCCAACGAGAGCGATGGGTTTGTGGCCTGCGCGTTGGAAGTGACGTAACATCATCACGCCTACGAGGTGGCCGATATGTAGACTGTCCGCAGTCGGGTCAATGCCGAGGTATGCGGTTGTCATCTCTTTTTTGAGTTGTTCGGCAGTGCCGGGCATGACAGTGTGTATCATGCCGCGCCATGTCAATTCTTCAATAAAATCCATTGGGTTATCTATGTTTACTTTGTAATTTCGTATATGTTAGAACTCAGAGAAAGCGAGAGGCAGCAGAGCTTTGACAGAGGCAATGCGGTAGATGGCATTTGCTCCGACCAAAACGACCGTGACATCGTGTCCGGCAAGAGTCTCGTATTCGAGGAGCGCTTGACGGCAAGCGCCGCAGGGGGCGATGGGGTGGGGTATCTCTTTGTTGTCGGTGCCAACAGCCGCAATGGTGATAGATTCAAACTTTGCTTCCGGATAGCGGGCTCCGGCATAGAAGCAGGCAGAACGCTCGGCGCATATTCCGGAAGGGAATGCAGCATTCTCTTGATTTGAACCGACTACGATTTCGCCATTATCAAGAGCAATGGCAGCACCAACGCGGAAGTGACTATAAGGCGCATACGAGCGATTGGTTGCATCGCGTGCCATATCTACGAGTTGACGCTCTTTGTCGCTAAGCTCATTATAGCTTAATTCGGTTACCGGGATGGTAATGGTGAGTTCTTTCATTGTCTTGTAATTATTTTATGAGTACAAAATTAGCGGTTTCAACTTTAAAAATGAAAAATATTGCCAAAAAATTTTTATATTCGGAGAAATACCGCTATTTTTGCAGTCGCGCAAGTGAGTGCCTGAGTCTTTAATCGCGCTCGGTTGCATGAATGTTCTAAAAACGATATAGAAAAACAAAATCACACTCATATCAATGGAAACTCCCCAGAATCACGAACTTGGCGGACACGAAGAGAGCCAAGTTGCTAAACTTTTAAACAACAAAAAATTAATCTACGGTGCTTCTATCGCAGTCGTTGCAATTATTGTCATTGCTTTTGCTTGGTTTTTTATCGCCCAAAGCGGTAGCCGCAATGCTGACGAAATGATTGCTAAAGCAGATATGGAGCAAAACGACTCTATTGCTTTCAACCTCTACAAACAAGCTGCCGAAGCAGGCTATAAAAGTGGCAACCGTGCTAAAGTTGAAGTCGCTATTCGCCTTTACAATAATGGCAAGTATGAAGACGCTAT
>CAYYAA010000163.1:0-3807 GCA_964469875.1 uncultured Bacteroides sp. | reverse complement strand
AACCGACAAATGACCTTGACTTGGACACCGTAGCATGGCTTGAAGATTATTTATCAAAGTTCGAGAATACAGTATTGGTTGTCAGTCACGACCGCCACTTCCTTGACTCCGTATGTACACATACTCTTGATATTGACTACAACAAGGTGCAGTTGTTTGCCGGCAACTACAGTTTCTGGTATCAATCAAGCCAACTTGCGCTCAGACAGCAACAGCAGCAAAACAAAAAAGCAGAAGAGAAACGCCGTGAGTTACAAGAATTCATTAGCCGCTTCAGTGCTAATGTTGCAAAGAGCAAGCAGACGACTTCTCGCAAGAAAATGCTTGAGAAACTTAATATCGAAGAAATCCAACCATCACAACGCCGCTATCCGGGTATCATCTTCACTCCTGACCGTGAGCCAGGCAATAAGATTCTTGAAGTTAAAGGACTTACAGCATCTGTTGATGGTGATGTTTTGTTCCGCGACGTTAACTTTCAAATTGAGAAGGGTGATAAGGTAGCATTCTTGAGCCACGATCCACGTGCAATGACGGCACTCTTCGAGATTATCAACGGAAAACGCCAAGCTGATGCCGGTACATACGAATGGGGACAAACCATTACAACAGCATACCTTCCTCTTGATAACTCAGAATTTTTCAACACAGACTTAAACCTCGTTGATTGGTTAAGCCAATTCAGCGATGACTCAAGCGAAATTTATCTCAAAGGGTTCCTCGGCAAAATGTTATTCTCAGGTGAGGAAGTTTTAAAGCAAGCATCAGTCCTTTCGGGTGGTGAAAAAATGCGTTGTATGATTGCTCGCATGATGTTGCGCAATGCCAATACTATGGTGCTTGACTCACCGACCAATCACCTCGATTTGGAGTCTATCCAAGCATTCAACAACACATTACAGTCTTTCAAAGGCAACATCTTGTTGGCCTCACACGACCACGAGTTCATCCAAACAGTATGTAACCGCATCATCGAGCTCACGCCCGGTGGCATCATTGACAAGATGACAGAATATGACGATTACATCACCGATGAACGTGTTGCCGCTGCGCGTGAACGTCTTTATAAACTTTAAACAATATACCTCATGGTTAAACACATCGTATCATTCCGCCTTAACGGAACGCCACAAGAGAGATTGGAATTAGCTAATAAATTTAAGTATGCTTTATTAGCTCTCCCGGAACAAATTGACGAACTTATCTCAATGGAAGTCGGAATCAATGAAAATCCGGCGGAAGCATGGGATCTTGTTCTTATTGCTACGGCTGCAAGCCTCGAAGATGTACAAATCTACTCAAAACACCCCGCACACGTAGCTGCAGTTTCAATTATCGCCGGACACAAGGACGACCGTGCTTGCGTTGATTACACCATCTGACAATACAGCCAAATAATATAACAGCGACCAAACACTGACTATTCTCAGATAAGTTTGGTCGCTGTTTTCGTTATAGACGATTTACAACATTAATAGGTCGCCCATTTAACCATGCTTTCAGATTTTCAGCACATATTTGTCTTAACCTTGCGCGAGCCTCCTCACTTGCCCACCCTATATGTGGCGTAATAAAACAATTATGTGCAGTTAACAGTGGATTATCCTCCTTAGGTGGCTCAGTTGACAAAACATCAACAGCAGCGGCAAAAATAAGTCTGTCGTTAAGTGCATCAGCTAACGCCTTTTCATCAATTAAGCCACCGCGTGCCGTGTTAATAACAATCGCCGTTGTCTTCATCAGCGACAAGGATTCTCTATTTACAAAATGCATATTTTTATCCGTCAACGGTGCATTGATTGACAAAACATCAGCATTTGTGAATAATGCTGTTTTATCAACAGATGTTATCCATTCAGGTAATTCAGCTACGGTCTTTGATGTAAGTGCTATCACTCTCATACCAAAAGCATGTGCAATATTTGCCACACTCATACCGATATTACCCAAACCATAAATGCCGATTACCAACCCTCCAAGTTCATGAATTGGTTGCAAGAGATATGAAAAGTCAACAGATTTTGCCCAGTCTCCATTCTTTACGCTATCAGCATATAAACCGACATGATTTGTTATATATAACAAGAGCGCAAAAACGTGCTGAGCGACAGTCTGAGTGCTATATGCCGGCACATTGCATACTGTGATGCCATGTGCTGTAGCTTCCTCGATATCAATAATATTAGTTCCTGTTGCCATAACTCCGACAAATTTAAGCATCGGCAAGGCATCCATCACTTCTTTGGTAATCAAGACCTTATTTGAGAATATCGCCATAGCATCTTCACACCGCTCTATTACCTCTGACGGCATTGTTCGGTCATAGACTTTTACTTCGCCCATAAGACTCAGTTCCTGCCAACTATAATCTCCGGCAGTAACATAGCTATCTAATACAACGATTTTCATAACTGTCAATTTTATAATATAAATTATGTATTATATAACACAAAATTAAGCAATTTAAGCAGAATATAGTAACACTACCATGTAATTTTTGTTCTCAAAATCAGCACATATTACACTCACATAGATTTTAATTTACATTACTATACACTCTATATGCAATAGATTTTGTAAATTTGCCTTCGAAATGAAAAGGATTGATAGCGAAACAGTCAGAAAAATTCTTGATACTGCCGACATCGTTGATGTTGTCAGTGACTTTGTGAAGTTGCGCCGTGCCGGTGCTAACTATAAAGGTTTGTGTCCATTTCACTCTGAACGCACACCGTCTTTCTCGGTGAACAGAGCACGAAATATATGCAAGTGCTTTAGTTGCGGAAAAGGCGGCTCACCTGTCAACTTCATTATGGAGTTAGAACAGATGACTTATCAAGAAGCGCTAAGATACCTCGCAAAGAAATATAACATTGAGATTGTCGAGCACGAAATGAGCGAAAGCGAGAAGCAACAAGCCTCTGACCGCGAATCAATGCTCGCCATAAATGAATTTGCGCTTAATCGGTTTGAACACAACCTAACAGACACTGATGACGGTCGTAATATCGGATTAGCTTATTTCCGCGAACGCGGCATCAATGACGCTATGATTAAACGCTTTCACCTCGGCTATGCCATGGAAAAAAGCGATGACTTAGCACAAGCTGCAACCATCAAAGGATACAACGAGAAATTTCTCGTCGACACGGGTCTATGCATTCGCACTGAACGCGGTACTATCTACGACAGATTTAAAGGTCGAGTTATTTACCCGGTACACTCTGTCGCAGGTCGAGTTATTGCTTTCGGAGGTAGAACACTACGCAAAGATAAGAATATTGCCAAATATGTCAACTCTCCGGAGTCAATGATATACCACAAGAGCAATGAACTTTATGGATTATATCAAGCAAAGCATGCAATATCCAAGAAAGACAAGTGCATTCTCGTCGAAGGCTACATGGACGTTATCTCAATGCATCAGTCAGGCGTTGAGAATGTTGTTGCATCTTCGGGCACATCACTGACAGAAGGTCAGATACGATTAATCAGTCGCTTCACTAACAATGTAACCGTCATCTACGATTCAGATGCCGCAGGCGTTAAGGCATCTCTTCGCGGTATCGACATGCTATTAGCTGCTGGTCTTAATATAAAGGTACTTTCACTGCCTGACGGTGACGACCCGGACTCATACGCGCAGAATCACACTGCTACAGAACTTGAGGACTACCTCGCCACACATGAAGTGGATTTCATTCGCTTCAAGACAAACATATTACTCCAAGATTCAGGCGATGATCCTATCAAGCGCTCACAAGTTATAAATGATATACTTCGCTCTGTTTCTGTTATAGAAAATGA
>CAYYAA010000162.1:0-3829 GCA_964469875.1 uncultured Bacteroides sp. | reverse complement strand
AAATGCCGCCTACACCGTCATAATGCTAACATTTTTCTCCTCCCTCAATAAAAAATAGCAGCCCGGCACAAAAGCCGAGCTGCCACTCAAGTTAGTTATGAGATTAGAGTTTGTTGCGGAAAGTTGATGGTAGAGAGCGCTTGCGTAATATTGAAGTTTCAAACGGTTCTGCTGCATTAACTGAAGAAGGTTTGAGAGAGCGTGAAGTTGCTTGTTGCTCCGCTGTGTTAATATCGTAATATTCAGAAGCGGGGCTGCGACCTTCATAAGTAAATTCAGCAAGTAGGCGACGCAATTCACCGTCTACGCCATAAGAGTCAGCTCCATAATAAAGGAATGTTGCAGTGGTGTATGCAGCAATGAGGTTTTTAGTAGGAACATTAATAAAACCACCTTGTAATAGAGCAGATTTACAAGCATCTTCAGGATAAATATCAGCATCTGTCATGTCAGTGCTTACAAGTCCCCAAACATAGTTTTCTGCAGTTTCGTTTGGCGTGACAACAGCTTGTACGAGCACTTTGCCAGCGATATTGCCGAAGCGTTCCGGATTTATTTCTGCGAGTTCCGAGCCGTCAAAATATCTGTAAGATAGACTTACATCTGCATCAGAGTAGTCATAAGAAGTTGTTTTGAATGTTTTCTTATATACTTGTCCGGCAGCATTACCGTTGCTATCCATAGCATAGACGTATATGTAGTATGACGTATCAGAAGATAAACCTGATTCAGCTTCAGACATATCACCGGCAAAAGTCACAGACTTAACAACAGTTTCGAGACTCACGCCGTTTGATGCAACATATTCGTCAATGGCAGCTTTAACAGAAGTAGTCATAGCATAGTCTCCTGGATAATCGTAAACAGAAGATATGCCCATCCAATAACGCACAGAGGGGTCAGATGGCTCTACAATAACAGTTAAGCCTTCAGAATATAAGCCGGTGTAGCTGATGTCAAAAGTGCAATCAGCAGGGTCTCCACCCTTCAAAGTGTGAAAAGTGGTAACTGAAGGCTCGCCATAACAAGAGCCGGAGTCGTCTACGGCAATTGCATAAAAAGTGAAATCAGTGTCAGCCGGAAGTCCGGTAACTTCATCTTCACTATATCCTTGCTCAAGCATAGCACTAAGAATGTACGACAAAGTGAGCGATGGATATTGTGTTTGCACACTTTGTATGTAGCTATTTACAATGTTTGCAGCACCACCTGCTTGCTCGTATTGAGCCGTAGTTGCTACGTCATAATAGTATTTAATACTGCTATCTTTAGGTGTGACTTTGAGCACAGCCGTTGTTGAAGTAACATCTGAGCACTCTAGCTCAAAATTATTTGATGTTTCGGGCAATACGAATGAAATGTTATCAATATCTGCACATTCATAGGTGACTTCATCACCATTTTTCATTTGCAATTTCAAAGTTTGTGCAGAAAGTGAGCCACATGCTAACATTCCACCTATTGCTGTGAGGCACAATGTTTTTATAAATTTATTCATTGTCAGTGGAGTTAGAATGCTAATATTGAACGAACGCGACGCTCTCTGTTTTTATTTGACCAAGTAACGAATCCGGGGCTGAAATTGCTATAGTCGAAGCACATGTAGTATGCTCTATAAGAACAGCCATATGAATCAACATATTCTGTACTTGTCCAGTATTCAGAATCTCTTACATATAGCTCAGCTCCGCCGTAATCAGCCAATGCTTTAAGTGAATTTTCAACTGTTGCAGTTGAAGAACCTGCCAATTCAAAATATACGCGGTCATATATATATTTTAGCTGATATGCAGAAGGCAAGAACCAACCTGAGCTTTGAGCCGGAGCCGGAACTTGTGATTCAAAGAAATCGGTAGCATAGTAAGCAGCAGGATAGCTGTCTGAGTTGGCAGAAAGTTCTGTTCCGGCATGAGCTTTGATTGACAAAGTATTTGAATAGCCAAGGAAGTCAGAAGTATTAGTAGAGCAACCACAACCGGGATCATTGCTATTGAATGCACTCCATGTGCATGTGTGATTTGATTCGTCGAAATATGTAGCATCATGCAAAGCTACAACATATCCGTGGAAATCTTCAAGAGCAGCAGAACCATCTTTCACTTTATAGAGAGTTGCGTTATCTTTATAGTCAGATGCTATGCCAACGTAAAATACTACGCCAATAGGAGTTGCATCAGTCTTATTAACGAGTGTTGAACTCCAAGTGCCGTCACTGTAATAGAAGTCTCCAATTTGCGGGTCAGGAAGTTCTTCATTTTCTTGACCGATTATTTGATAAACAGTTGAGATTTTTTCACTGTCATAGACAACATCAGATTCAGAAGTTGGGTCGGTCAATTTGAAACTATTTTCCGGAATAGTAATTGTGTATATGCCAGGTGATGTGATAGCCGGATCTGCGGTTATAGAAAAAGCACCGTCTTCTAGAGAAATGCTTACCATTTGAACAGGATTGGTTTCTCCCTCTTTATAGATGTATGCGCTTGGGGTGCCATTCAATGATGACACGTTATAGTTGTCATATTTGTATTCTACTGTACCAATAGACTCAACTTCTCCGGGAGTAGGCGAAACGGTCAATGTCTGAGCCGGAGCGGGCTTTGGTATAACGAATGCAAATGAAGCACTTCCAACCGTAGCTTCATCAACAGTTAGAAAACCTTCAGGAATAGAAAGAGTGTACGAACCGGGAGTTACTTCACCATCATTGTTGAAGTTTATGATCAAGGAACTGGTATATCCAATATAATTACGTTGCAGAGAGAGTGCATCGCTATTTACATCTGCACTATATATAACATCTCCTTCACGAGAGAGTGTGATAGATTCGGTTGATGAACTATTTAATGCTACGATAGAACTAAATTCGATGTCAAATTTACCTACGCCCCATTCATTTTGCTCAAGGTTTATATTACCTTCATTAGGGCTGATTGAAGTCATTATGCTGCTGAAAGATTTTACTTCAGGCAGGTTTTCGGTGCTGAAATCAATGCTTTCAACTTCGGCATTATTAAAACCGACTTTTTCTCCATTTTTCAGATAAACAATAAAGCTTTGCGCAGTCACTCCTAAAACAGCTAAACAGAGAGCTGCAGATATGATAGTCTTTTTCATCGTTTTATAATTTTATAGTTATTATGTAGAGCAGAAATAATATATACACCGGCATTTAAGTCAGAGACAGATACAGAAGCAGAGCCGGAGTTATTTGCCACAGTTTGGCGCAGTTGACGTCCGTTCACGTCATAAATGCGCACTTGCTCATTAGCGGTTAAGCCTTCAATTAGCACATTTTTGCCATCAATAAAAGTAAGTCGAGTTTCATTTGCATGTAGTGCTGCTACTGCGTTTGTTTCAACAGTGTCAAAGGTGAAAGTTTTCACATCAGCAACATTGTAGTCTTCCTCAAGTTGTAGTGAGGCAATGTGCATAGAAGCATCGTTAAATGTCACTTTAGGCGTATCCTCCAAAATAAAAATTTGGCTGCTATTATCAACGAAAGTGACAACGAGAGCGTCCTTTGATTCAGCAGCAGCTGACAAACAGCACCCAACAGCAAAAGCAACCGGCAAGACACGATGCAACAGTTTTTCTTTTTTGTAAACAAGTTTCATAATTCACAATATTAAAATTTAAATTTATAATCTCTTTATGTAGCATCAGTTACTATTCAAAGATTGATTGTTGGTAAGAATGAAATGTAACCAAAAGTTTTTTCAGTATGTTTAATATCAATCTTTATTGCAGAACAAGATACGTCACAAAATTATTGACTATTTCGTCAAAACAATACATTTTTGTATTAATTAGTGTTAAATAAAAGATT
>CAYYAA010000161.1:0-3838 GCA_964469875.1 uncultured Bacteroides sp. | reverse complement strand
TTTTTCGTAATTTTGCACGATATTGGATTACTAATAGGTAACTTAATACAACCAAAAACGTGGAAACGAAATACATATTTGTCACGGGAGGTGTCGTGTCATCATTGGGCAAAGGCATAATCTCCTCATCACTCGCTTGTTTATTGAAGGCACGCGGCTATCGTGTGACCATCCAGAAGTTTGACCCGTATATCAATATAGACCCGGGTACACTTAATCCGTATGAACATGGCGAATGTTATGTAACCATAGATGGCCACGAGGCAGACCTTGACCTCGGGCACTACGAAAGATTCACTAATGTGCCGACCACACGTGCCAATAATGTCACCACAGGTCGTATTTATCAGAGTGTTATCGACAAAGAGCGTCGCGGCGACTACTTGGGCAAGACGGTCCAAATCGTGCCTCATATCACAGACGAAATCAAGCGTAATGTAAAGATGCTCGGTGTTACCGGCAACTTTGACTTCATCATCACGGAGATTGGTGGTACGGTTGGCGATATTGAATCACTGCCGTTCCTTGAGGCAGTGCGTCAGTTGCGATGGGAGTTGGGACAAAACAGTCTCTGCATCCACTTGACCTATGTGCCCTATATCCGCGCAGCAAAAGAATTGAAGACCAAACCGACACAGCACTCAGTAAAGCAGTTGCAAGAAGTAGGTATTCAGCCTGACGTATTGGTGCTGCGTACAGAGAAGGAAATTCCGGCAGATATGCGTCGCAAGATTGCGCTGTTCTGCAACGTGTCACCTGAGTCTGTTATTCAATCAGTAGATGTCAACTCAATCTATAAAGTGCCCTTGACAATGCACAAGCAGCAACTCGACCAAATCGTGTTGCGCAAGACCGGCATAGAACCCGTTGGCGAGCCGGACATGGAGTCATGGTTGAAGTTTATCGACAAATTTGATAACGCAAGCGAAGAAATCACCATTGGTTTGGTAGGCAAATATGTTGAATTGCAAGATGCTTATAAGTCAATCAACGAGTCACTGTTCCAAGCAGCGACATACGCAGACCGTAAGCTCAACCTCGTATATATCCACTCAGAGAAGTTAACAGAGGCAAATGCTGAAGAAAAGCTGAGCGGCATGGACGGCATTATCGTAGCGCCGGGCTTCGGTCAACGCGGTATCGAAGGCAAGTTTGTTGCCTTGAAATGGTGTCGCGAGCATGACGTTCCGACCTTTGGTATCTGTCTTGGTATGCAATGTATGGTCATCGAATTTGCGCGCAACGTATTGGGCTATGCAGATGCCAACTCAACAGAGATGGACACCAAGACGCCGCATAATGTCATTGACCTTATGGAAGAGCAAAAGAGCATTTCAAACCTCGGCGGCACAATGCGCTTGGGCGAATATGACTGTCAGCTCAGAGACGGCTCAAAGGCAGCGAAGGCTTATGGCAAGTCACTGATACGCGAGCGTCACCGTCACCGCTTCGAGTTCAACAACGACTATCGTGCCGAATTTGAGAAGGCAGGTATGTCTTGCGTTGGCGAGAACCCGGCGACACATCTCGTGGAGGTCGTAGAGTTGCCTGATAAGCGTTGGTTTGTCGGCACACAATATCACCCTGAATACAGCAGCACCGTACTCTCACCGAGTCCGCTGTTTGCATCATTCATGCGTGCCGCAATTGCTTACAAAGAAGAAAAGAGCGCAAAATAAAACGAAAATAACGACAATCTGCCCGACGAAAGAGCGTGGGGCAGATTGTTTCACATATTAATAATCAGATTATAATCACAAGACGCAATGGATAAAAACACCATTACCGGCCTCGTAATGATGGCAGCCGTGATGTTTGGATTTCTCTATCTGACCAAGCCGTCAGATGAAGAAATTGCAGCAGCCGAGCAAGCGCGCCAAGAGCAAGTCGAAGCACAAAAGGCGGCAGATAAGGCACAAAAATCTGCCGTTAGCACCGATTCGTTGACCGGTGCAGATGCCGCAGCTCTCGCCGCCGTTGTTCGCACTTCCGGCACAGTATCATCTGACGCGCCCGGCGTTTACACCTTCTGCAACGACCATTTTGACTTGCAACTTGACTCGACAGGAGTAAGCGGCACGGCACTCATCGCAGGACGTGCATTAGACATCAAGAGTGTACTCAACAATACGGCATCGCTGTCAGCCGCCGAATCGTCTCAGGCCGCTGAAGCTGTTCATGCTCTTATTGCTGAGATGCAAAAGTACAAGAGCTTTGCTCAGTACCTCGGAGGTGAAGTAACAGAGACTACTCTCGAGAACAACCTCGTGAAGGTAGACATCACGTCACGCGGTGCGATGGTAAAGCAAGTGACGCTCAAAGAGCACATGACAGAGCGTTCAGGCGAGCCCGAGCCAGTGCAACTCTTTAAGGGTGACAGTGACGGCTACGGTTTCACCTTCACCACATCTGACCAACGTCTTAACACACGCGAATTTAACTTTAAAGCCGTTGAGGTCAGCGACACGACAGTCACAATGGCACTCGATCTCGGCAAAGATACGCAGTGGGCAATACGCTACACCTTGCTTCCCGATGAGTACATCGTGAAGATGGAAGTTGTTCAATATGGCATGTCAAACATCTTGCCGGCAAGTACAGCTTCAATGGACTTCAATTGGGAGCAGAAATTGGCGCGTAACGAGCTCGGCCGCACATTTGAGGAGCGCAACAGCGCAATCTACTACAAATATGTCGGCGAGTCTGTCGATGAGCTTGACAGCACATCAGATAAGGACAAGCAGCTCAACGGTCGTATCAAATGGGTTAGCTTCAAGAACCAATACTTCTCAAGCGTAATTATCGCGAAAGAATATTTCTCATCAGCCGACCTCAGTTCGACAGTTATCAAAGATAGCGACTATCTGAAGCAGATGGAAATGTCGGCAACAGTCCCCTACACTACAGCAGACGGCGTTGCAGCGACATTTGACTTCTACTTTGGTCCTAACAAGTATCCCTTGTTGTCAAGCCTTGACAAGCGACTTGACGCAGGCGAAGACCTTGAGTTGACACGCCTCGTGCCGCTCGGTTGGTGGTTGTTCCGCTGGATTAACCGCATCATCATTATTCCGGTATTCACATTCATCAGCACATTCGTCAGCGACTACGGCATCATCATCTTGTTGCTCACCTTGTTCATCAAGTTGATAATCTTCCCCTTCACCTACAAGAGCTTCAAGTCACAAGCACGTATGCGCGTACTTGCGCCTGAGATTAAGGCACTGCAAGAGAAATATCCCGGACAAGAGAACGCAATGAAGTTGCAACAAGAGACAATGGCGTTATACAGCAAAGCCGGAGCGAGTCCGTTCTCAGGCTGTCTGCCATTGATACTGCAAATGCCGATATTGATTGCGATGTTCACCTTCTTGCCGTCAGCGATAGAATTGCGTGGACAATCATTCCTTTGGGCGCATGACTTGTCAGCACCGGACTCGGTGTTGACCTTGCCGTTCAGAATACCGTTCTATGGCGACCACGTTAGCTTGTTCTGCTTGCTCATGACGATTGTCAACGTGATTTACATTCACTTGAACATGCAAAATCAACCTGCGAGCGCGTCAATGGCGGGTATGAAATGGATGCAATATCTGATGCCTGTGATGTTCTTGTTCTTCTTCAATGACTACGCATCAGGTTTGAGCTACTACTACTTCTTGTCACTGTTGATTACCATTATCCAAACATGGGCATTCCGCAAGTTTGTGGATGAAGATAAGGTGCGCGCAGAGATGGCAGCAAATGCCAAGAAACCGCGTAAGAAGAGCGGCTTTATGGCACGTCTTGAGGAAGCACAACGCCAACAACAGGCGATGATGCGTCAACAAGCAAAAGA
>CAYYAA010000160.1:0-3841 GCA_964469875.1 uncultured Bacteroides sp. | reverse complement strand
ATTCAATACAATATGATGACCCCTGATGTGTTTAAGTTTTATTTACAGCATAAGTTGAACAAGGAGTGATTATTATGGCAAGAGGTCCTATCGTCGCAAAGGTTTACACAGGTCGAGCAAAAGAAATCAATGATAAGATTGAAGCGATGAAAGTTGAAATCAAAAATTTGCAGGAAGAGTTGAAGGTTGCTTACAAGGAACAGCTCAATTCGGAGAAAGCCGCGAAAAAAGCACAAGCTAAAAAGGATGAGGAGGAAGTTCTGAAAGCGATCCGCAAATCGGGTAAGAGCAAGGACGAGATTCTGCAACTGCTTGGCACTACCGAGGAACAGGTCGAAGCAGAAGAATAATAAAATAGCACATAGAGTAAGGGAGCCGGTCTGAGCAAATCAGGCTGACTCCTTTTTTTAACGTATATTATAAATTTTATGGCTCACACTCATCCATAAGTGAACCACAACAGTGACAATATTTAGACAGGTCTTCAATAAGTTCGTTGTCTTCTTCGGCGTTGAATGCTTCTCTTCCACATCTACTGCAAAAGTGAACACAACTATCTTCTCCATGTCCTCTTACCCATTTTGCATGAGGCCAGATATCTTCGATGTTTATTGTAGGCGTTGCTCTCAGTCTACTATCTAAATATACGTTGTTCGATGTATCAGTTCCGATTGTGGGTAAGCCATGACACCGTTCTACTTCGCTTTGCCAAAATGCTGTTGCGTCTATAATCTTTCCGATTGTTTTGTTTTCACTCATGTATTTCTTCTCCATCTTTATAATGCGATTCAATCATAGCGAAAGCTTCTTCTGCGGTAAAATCACCCAATGGATCGTCCCCTATCAATTTGCTCATACACTCTAGTCTGTCATCCGCAGCGCCATAAGAGAACACGTCTTCGATTGCACTGAATACCACATGTTCATCGTTGGGGTAAGCTATGCGATCTCCTTTGATAAGTGGCAGAAGCGTTCGAATGGTCTCATCGCTAAGTCCGCTAAGATCTTTTGGCATTAGGTAGTCGGCCTGATATTCAAATGGGATACCCGCTTCTTCAAGCATATCCTTTAAACGATGAAGCTCGTTAGTGGTGAAGCTGGATGAACTGTGTAGAAAGTCATAGGAACTCATACTGTTCTCCTCTCTTCCTCTTTGGCTGTTGGATACAGTATACCACTTCAGGAGGGGGTATGTCCAGATGAGGGGCTTGTTCGTGTGGGGCTGGAGTAAAGAAAAAGGCCACCCGAAGGTGACCTCAATCTTGTCATAATGAAGGGGCTGTGTGTGTAGTAAAACTTGAAAAGTAGTAAATCGGTAGTAAAATGATGATTCTTGTGATTTGCAAAAGCAAAGAAATTGGCTTGATTGCTGCATTTTCAAGACGCCATCAATTACAAGGAAAAACATCCGCCGAATGTAAGTTCCACATACAAATGTTTTTTGTAATTACAGCGCATATCGTGGTTTTATCGCATTATATCGTCTCTTTTGCTCTTTATTCGCTCAACCAAGAATGCACTAGCTCTGGAATATCTTTGCATATTTTAGCATATTCAAAGAACGAAAAGTAGTAAATTGAGTAGTAAAAATTTAGGACGCAATTTTGAGTTGGATAGTTTTCTTGTTGCTTTCTGTTTTGTCTACTTCTACCAACATGTCATCAAATCCAACTGTAGTATAAACCTCCATGGTTACATCAATTTTTGAGTGTCCCATGATTTTCTGCAAAACCCTTGGGTTCATCCCTGACATTGCCATTCGCGTGCAGAATGTATGTCTACATATGTGCGGGGTGACAGCAATAGGATGCTCGGAATGTAGTAAATTATAATCACGTTGCATCAACTCGAATCGTTTCGACCATGCTACGTTATTTAAAACTTCACCATAGCGGCTGATAAATAGGAACCCTTCTATTCCATCCAATTGGGGGCCATCTTTGGGCATTTCGCTTATTACTTTTCTTAAAACACTTTCCAGATCTCTACTCATTGGTATCAGCCTTATGCTTTTTTTACTTTTAGGTTTTGCAATTTTATTTTGGCTTTTTCTATCTCGTACTACTTGACGTTCAATACTAATATAGCGTTCCTCAAAATGAATGTCATGTACTGTTAATGCACAAAATTCACCGATTCTTAATCCTGTTCGAAAAAGGACATAAAGAGCATCATAATATTTTGCGTAGTTTGGGCTTTCTTTGATAAAGGCCATAAAACTTTTTTCTTCTGCCACAGTCAACGCTTCTTTATCTTTTGTGTCATTTTGTAAAAGACCTTGCATCGAAAAGTCAAACGGATTCTCAAAAATTTGATGATCTTCTATTGCTACCTGGAACGCCTGTCGTAAAAGTATTTTCAGAGCCTTAATCGTAGTGTATTGATATTGTGGTGAAAGTTGAATCAAATATTGTTTTGCATCAGACTTTTTTATTTTAGAAGCTTTTTTATTCCAAATATTCGTCTTTTTGATTTGATTCGCGCGGGTTTGATAATTCTTATACGTCCCATCTTTCATCCCACTTTTCAAAGCCATAACTTTTGTGATAAGTTCTCCAACTGTAATTGATTGGTCTTTCTTTAGCCCTTGTTTTAGTCTTGCGTCTATTTCCTCCTCTTTTTCTCTCAACGACAAATCTTCTCGTTTACCTGATGGGGTTCTGTCCGTTTTAACCAACTTCCAAGCATAGACGAATTGTACTTTGCCATCGATATCTTTATATTTGTATGCATATCGATTATCGGCTCTTTGTGATTCACCATTTCTAAGAAGACGATTTTTATTATCTTTGCGCTTTTCACTCATTATAAAGCTTTCTCCTTTCTTAGTGAAAAGCCCCAATATGACATTGTTATTATATCACATTAGGGCTTATTATTCAACTTGATTTATTATTTGCTATTTCATACCGACGTTATTTATTACAATGCCGATGTCTCACTCAACATCTTTGCAAACATCTCTCGTTTAATCATTACACGTTTTCCTATAGTGAAAAGACATGGATCATTCGGATGCTGGTCTATAAATCTTCGAATTGTTTTTTCTCCGATATTAAAGACATCCGCCGCTTCTCTTATGGTTAAAGCATAAACGTCCTTCAATTCCGTCTGTCTTTTTGCACTGACCATTCAACTACCTCCGTTATTCTATAATTTGATTTTGATTTGATTCATCCGTCAAATGGTATCCCCGGCGGGTCACTTTTTCTTATCGGCATAAAAGAAATCATACTCCCGTTTCATCTCAGGATTTAGACTTTCGATTTTGGTTTTCCCACAAAAAGGACAAGTCCAAGATGCTTCGATATACGGTTCATCGTCGGCGTCGTCTTCATGGTATCGCCAATAATTCATTTGATATTCGTGTCCTAGAACCATACATGTACTACGCAGGAGTGCCTTTTTGAATAATTCATTAAACATCTGGCTTACCTTCCTGTGCTTCCAAACCCGCTTATGCCACGTTCTGTATCATCTAATTCTTCCTCAACGAAGTTCATCCAGACATAGGGTTGACATACGAGCTGGGCGATGCGATCTCCATTAAAGATATCGAAGTTTATATTTGAATCGTTATGTAGCGCCACCTTGATTTCGCCGCGATAGTCGCTATCGATAACTCCGACACAGTTCGCAGGGCGGATTCCACGCTTGCACGCCCAACCGCTTCGAGCATAAATAGCGCCGAATGACCCTTCCGGCAAAGCCACCGCCAAACCTGTGCCGATGATTTTTGTTTCGCCTGGATCAATCGTCACGCCATACTCAGGGAGACCATCAGCATAAAGATCAGCGCCAGCAGAATAATCAGTGCTGTATGTAGGAACGTGCGCTGTTT
>CAYYAA010000159.1:0-3858 GCA_964469875.1 uncultured Bacteroides sp. | reverse complement strand
TTCGCTGTCGTCGATTTTTTATGTGACGTATAAATTTGTGACCGTTTAGCCACATAAAAAAGTAGTCAGGCACAAGGCTGTGATACAGCCTTATGCCTGACACGTATAATTATTTTTCCTTACCCTTAGAGCTTGCTAACGATTTCGCGAGTATCACGAGCAATCATCAGCTCCTCATCTGTCGGGATGATGCAAACTTTAACACGTGAAGCAGGAGTTGAAATTTCTGCTTCTTTGCCGTGGATTGTTGCATTGAGGGCTGAGTCAATCTCAACGCCAATGAATGCGAGATTCTTGCATACGGTCTCACGAACACTGACTTGGTTTTCACCAACACCGCCGGTAAAGACGATAATATCAACGCCACCCATTTCAGCAGCATAAGCACCTACATACTTCAAGATGCGTTGCTCATACATATCGAGTGCAAGGATAGCGCGTTCATCACCTTTTTCAACAGCAGCTTCGAGGTCACGCATATCGCTTGAAGCTCCGGTTGTGCCGTAAACGCCACTCTCTTTGTTGATAATACGTTGCATATCAGCAGCAGAGTAGTTATGTTTTGACATAAGGAATGTCAAAGCGCCCGGGTCAACATCGCCACAACGAGTACCCATCATCAAACCTTCAACGGGAGTGAGACCCATAGATGTGTCGATGCTCTTGCCGTGGTCAACAGCAGTGATAGAGCCGCCATTACCAACGTGACAAGTAATGATACGTTTCTCGTTGATATCGCAACCGAGGAATTCGCAAACACGTGCAGACACATAACGATGGCTGGTGCCGTGGAAGCCATAACGACGAACGCCGTCTTCAGCATAGAACTTGTAAGGCAAAGCGTACATAAATGACTTAGCAGGCATAGTCTGGTGGAATGCAGTATCAAATACAGCCACCTGAGGCACATTAGGCATCAAAGATTCGATTGCCTCGATACCGGTCATGTTAGCCGGATTGTGAAGTGGAGCGATGTCATAACATTCACGGATTTTAGCCTTAACAGCATCGTCAATGAGCACGCTCTTGCTGAACTTTTCACCACCGTGGACAACACGATGACCTACAGCGCCGATTTCGTCATAGCTTTTGATGCAACCTTCAACTTCGTCTGTGAGGTTATTGAGAATCGCACGGATAGCGCCTTGATGGTCAGCCTTACCAAGTTCAACAATAGACTTAGAACCGTCATTGCGTTTAAACTTCAGAAAGCCATCGGGCAAGCCGATTTTTTCGACACCACCCTCTGCGAGAGTTTGCTCTGAGTTTGTGTCAATCAGTTTGTATTTAACTGAGCTACTACCTGAATTGAGAACAAGTATTTTCATGATTTGTATCGGTTAACTTTTGTGATTTCTGATTAGTTTTTTGCTTCGAGCAAGCCGATAGCTTGGTTGCAAGTGATGATGATAGTCTTGTAGATGTCTTCGGGGAAGCAACCACGTGACAAGTCATTAACAGGAGCAGCAAGACCTTGAAGTACCGGACCTACAGCTTGAACATTGCCCAAACGTTGAACAAGTTTGTAAGCAATGTTACCGACTTCAAGTGACGGGAATACGAGTACATTAGCACGACCGTTCAACTGGCTGTTAGGAGCTTTTTGATTAGCAACAGATGGAACCAAAGCTGCATCAGCTTGAAGTTCACCATCAAGAATTAATGAAGGCTCTTGTTCGTGAGCAAGACGAGTTGCTTCGATTACTTTGTCAACAGCTTCGCTCTTAGCTGAGCCCTTAGTTGAGAATGAGAGGATAGCTACGCGCGGCTCAATGCCTGCAATATCGCGAGCTGTTTGTGCTGAAGCGACAGCAATCTCTGCCAATTCGGGAGCAGTGGGATTAGGAACGACTGCGCAGTCAGCAAATACGAGTACGCCGTCAGTGCCATAAGGAAGACCTTCGGGAAGAAGCATTACAAATGCGCCTGATACTACGCTGATACCTTTGCGAGTCTTAATTACTTGGAATGCAGCACGCAACACGTTGCCGGTTGTGTTCATAGCACCTGCAACTTGACCGTCAGCATCACCGGCTTTAACCATAAGACAGCCTAAATAGAGAGGGTTAGCTGTAGTGAGACGAGCTTCCTCCATTGTGATACCTTTGCTCTTGCGAAGTTCAAAGAACAAGGGAGCATATTTGTCGATAACTTTTTCATCAGCCGGATTAACAATGGTAGCCTTGCTGATGTTGTTAAGTTTGAGCTCCTCAGCCATGTGCATGATGTCTGCGGGATCACCGATAAGGATGATGTCAGCGATTTCATCAGCAATGATGCGGTCAGCTGCTGTTAATGTACGAGGTTCATTACCTTCAGGGAGCACGATGCGACGACGATTATTCTTTGCACGTGCAGTCAGTTTTACAAACAGATCCATTTCTTTGGTTATTTAGTGTTCGATATATACGAGGCTTTAATGAAGTGCAAATTTAAGAAAATGTTTGACAATAACGGCAATTTTTATAAAATTTCACTTTAGGCACCCAATATACACCATATTTGCAACATTTCACAACTTATTATCACACTCAAAAGCAGCCGAGACCGCCAACGATGAGGTTGACAGTCCCGGTTATATATTGCCTTTATATTGGGATTATGCCAATAATACGCGAGCTAAACTCTCCATATCTTTACAGATATAAATATCATCATCTGTGTTATGGTAAACACGTTTCTTACTTCTACTATTAGAAACAGCTTTCAGCATATTATCAACAAGCTGACACGTATTTTGCAGATCAACTTTGCAATGCGATAATTGGACTATATTATAAAGCTCATCTGCAAAAGAACGAGAAATAAACGTCACTTCTGTAAAATCCAATACAACATTGCTGTCAGATGAAATATATTTTTTGATAATTTCAGCATTAGCACGACTACGAATATCAGTGCTAAGTACCTTTGCCACATATACTATATTTTTCATAATAACATTAACTTAGTTTATATACTTAGAATAATCAAAATTAGATGGTACATCTATGGGTATTCTCATCAAAATAATAGTGCCATTCCAAGAAAAGGTTTCAGGTAACTGAATATATTTATTCTCAGCAGAGATATGACTATGAAAAGCGCCACCGGACAACATAAAAAACTCACCGTTAAGGCCATCCACAAGCATTCTCTTTGTAGTGCTAATGCCATACCCTCTATTTTCAGCATCCGGAAGATTTTTCGTTGAATATCCTTCATTTGCTAATTTTAATGCCATTAGTTCACTATCACCTATCTCTTCAAGATATTTATTTGTCTTAACATAACTGCTATAAACCGTTATACCCGAATCTGCAATGCAAATGTCAATACATTTTTCACGATGATGATATTGTGAATAAATATATCCATAATTGCTATTTGAATGTTGAGTGATGTTGCAAATCAACTCGCTAAGAAAATATGACAGCGGCGTTTTAATCTTAGGACTCGCATGACATTGTTTTTCAATAACATCTTGAATAACAGTTTGCATTGCATCAACTACCGCTAAATCCTTAAGCTCAAATTTACAGATTGGAATATATGATTTATCCTTATATCTTTCAATGGTATCCAAATCAGCGAGACAAGTAATATATAACGGATCAATAAAATGCACAACATCCAAGTATGACTTCAATTGATTCGAAATATTTCTACAACTAATGTCAAAACCACATCCATCTTTATATATAGCTAACGGCGCGAGAAAAAAAGGATGGAAAAGTAGACAATTAGAAAAGTCCCAAACTATAGGATATTCGTTGCCAACACTTTCACTTTGATTTATTATACCAAACAAGTCAATAAACGCATTTTCGATGCGTTTATCTCGCGGCACATCAGGTATCTGAATATGGAACATAACTT
>CAYYAA010000158.1:0-3887 GCA_964469875.1 uncultured Bacteroides sp. | reverse complement strand
ACACATATATATAAAGATATCCGCCGGTGGAGCAACGCTGCTCGACCGGCGGACTTTCATAGATAGTGTACGTTCTAATTAGTTAGCAGTAGGATTTGAAGCGTATTCAATGATTGCATTTACCGAGTTGATTTCAAGGAAGGTTGAGCCGGTGCCGTTGAGTGCGCCGAGGTAGGCGACACGATCCGGACGGTGTAGCAATCCTTCGTTGAGGAAACGGCGAAGCACATGAGTAGGATAGCGACGCGCTGGGTCATAGTTCTCGTAGTAGTAAGCCTTGATGCCGTAGCTGAGGCTCAACCAGCGCGTAACGCTCTGCTTGTGGCAGATAGCGAATACGGGGGTGCTTGCACGGAATGATGCGATATAGCGTGCGGTGCGACCGTGGAATGAGTCGGTGATGATTGCTTTGGTGCCAATCATGCGTTCAGATACAACGGCTTGACGTGCGAGGAATGATGTCACGTGGGCGTCGCTCAATGGCGGAACTTCCACCATGTTGTTACGCAAGGTCTTTTCGACCTCCATCACGACGCGAGCCATTGTCGAAACGGCTTCCACCGGATATTTGCCTGATGCTGTTTCTCCACTGAGCATAACAGCGTCTGTGCGTTGGTAAACGGCATTAGCGATGTCGCTGACTTCGGCGCGTGTGGGGCGTGGGTTATTTATCATAGAGTGCAACATTTGAGTTGCCACAATCACGGGTTTGTGAGCAGCGATGCTGCGTTTAATCATCATGGCTTGAATGCCGGGGATGCGCTCGGCGGCTACTTCGATGCCGAGGTCGCCACGTGCAATCATGATGCCATAAGAAGCGTCAATGATTTCGTCGATGTTGTCTATGCCCTCTTGGTTTTCAATCTTAGAGATAATCTTGATGTCGCTATCCATGGAGTCAAGAATTTCTTGAACAGCGTGAACGTCTGCGGCACTGCGGACAAAAGAGTGGGCGATGAAGTCAACGCCAAGCTCTACGGCAATAGCGATGTTTTCGCGGTCGCGCTCGGTGACAGCCGGGAGGCTGATAGAGACACCGGGGATGTTTACGCTCTTGCGCGAACCAAGTTTGCCGTCATTTTGGACTGTAGCATAAACGAGACCTGCTTCCTTGTCAACGCTGTCAACGAGGAAATCGAGCTCGCCGTCGTCGATGAGCAAGTGCTTGCCTTCAACAATGTCTTTGGCGATATTAGCGTAGTTGAGATTGATACGTTCGGCGTTAGTGGTAGCTTTAACGTCACCAGCGAAGATGACTTTTTGACCGGCTGTAAAGTAGATGTTATCATCTGTCTCGTTGACGGTAGTTCGGATTTCCGGACCTTTGGTGTCCATCATAATCGCGATACGGTCAGAGACAGAGCGTACATTGGAGATGATACGTTGGAAGCCGTCACGATTTAAGTGTGCAGAGTTCATGCGCACTACATTCATGCCGGCATCGAACAACTCCTTAATAAACTCCGGTTCGCATCTCCGGTCGGATATTGTTGCTACGATCTTAGTCTTCTTATCCATACCTATTGAGTAGTATATATTGTATCAGTTTTTTATTAGCTTGTCAAGTAGGGAAATCGAGCAACGACACCCTCTGACTAACTTGAATCGGTTAACTGATAATTTATAATGCATATTTTCTGCAAAGGTACAAAATTTTCGTGATACATTATATATAAGAGCGCGAATTAGCTTAAAAATTTTCGTGAAAAATATGAAAAACTGAGTTTCTTACGTCGCGAGAATAGTCTGTCGATTGGTTAAAGTATGTTATTTATTTGTTCGCTCAAGATATTAGTTATAACTTTCGCCCGTTTTAGCGAAATTTGCATACAAATTGCATGAAAATGTAGCTAAAAGTGAGAAATCTTAAACTAAATTCCTATTATTAACTAAAAACTTTAAGAGAAATGAAGAAATTCTACTTAATGATGTTTGCTGTATTATTTGCAGCACTTGGTATGTCAGCCAAGACTTACACAGGTCCGTTGTATCTGCGCTTTGGAACTTCTTGGTATGACTGGGAAGATGAAGTTCACAAAATTCCCCAAACATTTGAGATTGATGGTAATACTGTCGTAGTTAAGAACTTCTTAAACTCGACTGTCGATATGACATTTACCTATGACCTCACAGAAGGCACAATCGCCTCAACTTTCCCTTCAAATGGCTGGATTGAAACAAACTATACAATTGACGGCCAAGATTTCAGCGGCATATACAGCTATGGCGATTCGAGATTCTACTCATCAGACGATGAAGACCTTGGCGTAATACTTGAGGGTTACATAATGCCGTATAATGGCGACTACATCTATGGTTACTGGTGTGTATATCTTGACGACCTCAAAGAGGAAGGTGCAAGTGCAGAAGAGGGTACAGTAAATGCTACAGCATATACTTATTCACGTATGTACGGCACAACAGGCGAAGAATTTGAAATGCCTATCATCGTAAATGGTGGTCAAGTTACAATCCCTAACTTCCTTGGTTCAGATCAAACATATAAAGTTAGCGTGTTTGAAAACAATCCTGTATTCTCAAATCTTCCTACCTCATGGACAGCAGGCGAATACACTGTTGACGGCGTAACTTATACCAAGTTCAAAAACCAAACTCACAAGGATGACAAGTTCACCGAAACAGAAGATGGTCAATGGCTTAGCTTCAACTTGGCATTCACAAGCGATGAAGGTTCAGCTTATGACTACCTCTACATCGAATTACCCGAAGAGGCTTATATAACTCCTATTGCTGCTATTGATTGGTCAGCAGTTGAAGCTCAATCAGTTCAAGGTCGCACAGTGTCTGTTGATGCTGATAAAGATGTTACTTATGACGTAGAAGCTAAGTTTGCTGAAGGTGCAGTTTATGTTCCTAACTTCTTGGGCTCAAAACAAGATGTTGAGGTCGCATACAATAGCGACAATGAAGTTATCGGCATTACTTCAATTTATGGTACATTCTGGGATGCAAGCAAATATGGTATCTACACCGAGACATCAGATATCATCCGCTTCTTGTATCCTTATGGTGATGAAACTCAATCTAACGAAATGTACTTCAATGCAGACGCATCTGAAGTTACTGATAGCTATGTTAAGGTGAACGCTACCGTAACATACTATACATTTAACGGTAACGAAGTAGATTGGAACGCTGGTTACACCACTCGTAACGAAGACTTCTATATTTACTTCCCCGGCACAACCGGCGTATCAAGTGTAGCAGTTGGCAATAGCAATGCTCCTGTTGAATACTACAACCTCAATGGTGTACGTGTTAACGGTGAAAACTTGACTTCAGGTCTCTATATCCGTCGTCAAGGTGCAAAGGCTACAAAGGTGCTTGTAAAGTAATTTAGATTTACTAAATAATGACAGCGAGTCGTCCTCAAATCGAGGACGGCTCGTCGTGTGTTTAGACGGTAATAAGACGGTGTAAAATGATTATTGAAAAAATTCTTTAATAGTGCATCATATTAGCAAATAAATTGTTATCTTTGCAGTTGGAATAGGTCGCTGTTTTAGCTATGCCAAAACGGCATCTAAAGGTAGAATAAGAAATTTGAATATACTATTAAATATCAAAACACATGGTAAGTTATAAAGAACTTGGTCTTGTAAACACCCGTGAAATGTTTGCAAAGGCTATCAAAGGCGGCTACGCAGTTCCCGCTTTCAACTTCAACAACATGGAGCAGCTTCAGGCTATCATCAAAGCTGCTGCTGATGAGAAATCACCCGTTATCCTCCAAGTATCAAAAGGCGCTCGCAACTATGCTAACGCTACATTGTTGCGTTATATGGCACAAGGCGCTGTTGCTTATGCAAAGGAACTCGGTTGGGAAAATCCTCAAATCGTTCTTCACCTCGACCACGGTGATTCTT
>CAYYAA010000157.1:0-3890 GCA_964469875.1 uncultured Bacteroides sp. | reverse complement strand
AAAGAGGTTGCGCCGACATCGGTGCAACCTCTTTTTAGTTGTTATTGTGTGGTCAACGCGCTGTTAATTGAAGCGGTTGAGGGTGGCAAGGTGGAGTTGATAGCTGTGTTGAAGGTCGTAATACTCTATCAAGCCTTCGCAGTAGTAGTTGATTTCGGTGAGCAACTCGATTGTTGTCATTTGCCCTCCGGAATACGATTTATTGAGCATGGCGATATAGTCATTTGAGCAGAATATATCGCGATACTCGTTGATGTTGCGTGATTCTTTTTTTGCTGTCGCATAGGTCGTGATGATGTCTGCACGCAGCGTAGCGAGGTAAGCTGTTGTTGCCTCAGACTGTGCTTCAGCGCGTGCTTGGGCGGCAGCGACCTTGTGGCGTGTTGAGAATATAGGCAGTTTCACACCGACAGAAAATCCGTTAAAACTCTCCTGCCCCTCTTTCTCGTGAACATAGCCGACAGAGAATCCGGGCAAGCGTTTGCGTTTCTCGACATTGACGAGCATTCTTGTCGCCTCGGCTTGCGCTGTCAGACTTGCTAACTGCGGATTTGCTGTCTCTGCGGCTTTGAGATAGGATTGTTCATCTAAGAGTGTCTCTGCGGGATAGTCAGTGAGCGCGTCTGTATTGATGAATTGACCGTTATTGAGGGCATAGAGCGATTGTTTCAGCTTAACAAGCTCAGTTTCTGCGTTTTCGAGTTGCATTGAATAGCTAAACTTCTCCATGCGCAGCTTATTGAGGTCGATGAGTGTCGCCTCACCGCGCTGGAACATGCGCTTGTTGAGTTCGGTCAGCGAGTCGATGTTTTTGACTATTGATGTAAATAGGTCAACACGTTGACGGGCATTCACGAGGTCAATAAGCAGCAGCTTTGTCTCTTGGGCTTTCTCTGCCAACTGAGCAGCATGGAGTTTCTGAAATGCGTCAGTCTGAGCGTTGGCGGCACGGCTGCGCGCACCATAGACGCCAAACCATTCAAACTCTTGACTTACTGACAAGTCCCAACGATTTTCGGCACTGCCAACGCCCCATTTGTGAGCGAAGTCCACCGCCGGGTCCGGGAGGTTGTTCTCAGACTTCGTTTCTTGGATATTGGCATTAAGTTCGGCTCGTTTTGCAGCGAGTTCGGGGTTATTGTCTATGACCTCATTGATAATGTTGTCAAAAGCATTTTGACCTGAAGCTGTCACCGTCAGTAGCGTGGCAGCTGCTATTATTAATGTTCTCATTTGTTTTTACGTTGGTTGATTATAGAGTAGAACGCCGGCACGACAAATATGTTGAGTACTGTCGAAGTGATAAGTCCGCCGAGGATAACGATAGCCATCGGCGATTGTATTTCGTTGCCGGGTTCATCTCCGTTAAGTGCGAGAGGCAGGAGGGCGAGAGCCGATGTTAAAGCTGTCATGATGATAGGCAGCAAGCGGTCGGCAGAGCCTTCGATGATGCGCTGTTGCAGGTCTATGCCTTGACTCTCCATTAGGTTATAGTGTGATATCAGCAGCATGCCGTTGCGTGTCGTGATGCCCATGAGGGAGATGAAGCCGATGATTGCCGGTATGTTCAGCTCACCGGATGTGAACACCAAGATGAATATGCCACCGATGATAGCCAATGGCATATTGAGCAAGATGATTACAGACTGCTTGATGTTCTTAAATTCGCCATAGAGGAGCATGAAGATAACGAGCAGTGCGCCGAGTGAAGCCCAGAATAGAGTGGCTGATGCGGCAGCTTCGCTTTCAAATTGACCGCCATAGGTGAGGTAATAGTTTTCAGGCAGCTTCACTTGTTGGTCAACTTTTTGCTGTATTTCGTTGACGGTACTGCGCAAGTCACGACCATCGACATTTGCAGAGATGACCAAGCGGCGCTTGACGTTCTCGCGGTTGATAGTGTTCGGGCCTGTCGTGGAGATGATTTGAGCGACAGCGCTGAGCGGAATTTTGCCCTCGTTAGAGTCAATGGTCAAGCGTTTGATGTCCTCAATGCCGTTACGATTGTCCGGGTCTAAAATCACTGTGACATCATAGGGTTGACGGTCTTGGTAGACTTGCGAAACGACTTCGCCACCGAGTGCCACGTTGACAACGCGGCGGAAGTTCTCCATCGTGATGCCGTAGTGAGCGAGCATCGTGCGTCGTGGTCTGATGATTAACTCCGGACGCTCGACTTGTTGCTCAATGTTAGCGTCAACTATTCCGTCAACATTCTTGACTATATTCTGTATCTGACGACCTGTCGTAAAGAGTTTGTTAAGGTCATCGCCAAAGAGTTTAATTGCAATCTGAGCCTTTGTGCCTGAGAGCATATGGTCAAGTCGGTGAGAGATAGGCTGACCGATTTCGACGACTGTTCCGGGCAGTTCAGACAGTTTTTGACGAATCTCATTTGCTACTTCGCGACGTGTGCGACCTGACAAGGTGTAAGGAGCTTCGATTTCAGACACGTTCACGCCGAGCGAGTGTTCATCGAGCTCGGCACGTCCTGTCTTGCGAGCGACGGTGTTAATCTCCGGCACTGACATTATGATTTTTTCAGCTTCCGCACCAATCTTATCGCTTTCTTCGAGCGATACACCGGGGACGGTTGACACGTTGATAGTGAATGAGCCTTCGTTGAATGCCGGCAAGAATGAGCGACCGAGCGTGAAGAATAGTCCAATGGCAACGACCAAAAGCACACCGATGCAAGAGAGCACGGCGCGTTTATGCTTGAGACTTTTGGTCAACAATTTTATATAACATTCGCGCATTTTAGTTGACACATAAGGCTCTTTTTTCATCTCTTTGCTGTCAGCATAGCGTTTGTTGCCGAGGAGGAATGAGCACAGCACAGGCGTAACGGTCAATGCCACGATTGTTGATGCAATCAATGCAATGATGAATGACAGTCCGAGTGGCTTCAACATTCTGCCTTCCATGCCTGACAAGAAGAACAGCGGCAGGAAACTGGCGATGATGATAAGCGAAGAGTTGAAGATAGGCATTCTGACTTCGGCAGATGCGTGATAAATGACATCGAGAGGCTTCTGACGCTCACCTTCGGGCAAGTCGCGATTTTTCTTCAACCGCTTATAGACGTTCTCAACATCGACAATCGCATCATCGACAAGCGAACCGATAGCGATGGCGATACCGCCAAGACTCATCGTGTTGATTGTATAGCCGAGATAATGGAGTATCAGCACGGTGACAATAACAGAC
The DNA here is from genome assembly GCA_964469875.1 of uncultured Bacteroides sp. Lineage (GTDB taxonomy): Bacteria > Bacteroidota > Bacteroidia > Bacteroidales > Muribaculaceae > CAG-873. The sequence goes on along the minus strand of CAYYAA010000157.1, from coordinate 680 downwards.
ATCGGCAGTGCGACTACTGAGATTAAGGTCGTGCGGACGTTCATCAAGAAGAAGAAGAGCACGATGATGACAAACAATGCGCCCTCAATCAATGACTCTTGCAAGTTGCCGATAGAGTTGTCGATGAAGTCGCTTTGACGGAAGATGTCTGTCGAGACAACGACATCAGCGGGCAATGTTTCTTTGAGGTCTTCGAGTTGAGACTCTATTTCTTTGGTCAACGAAATCGTGCCTGCGAGCGGCTGTTTGTTGACGGTAATGACAACGGCAGGTTTTGCCTTGACAGAAGCAGCGCCAATCTTTGGCAACTTACCGGCAATGGTCACGTCAGCGATATCGCCCACTGTCACAATGCCGCGTTCATCACTGCGAATAACGGCAGCGGCAATCTCGTCGGGGTTGGCTGTATTGACATCGCCTTTGATGATATATTCATTGCCATAGTCATATATGATGCCACCGGCAGCGTTGCTGTTGATGTTAGACATAGCGTCAACTGCCTCGTCAAGACTGATGTCGAGTTGCTTCATGCGGTCTGGGAGCAAGCGTATCTGGAACTCCTTAGCTTCGCCACCAATCACGGCGACTTGTGACACACCGCCCATTGCTAACAAGCGCGGACGTATGGTCTTGTCGGCAATGGTGCGCAGGTCAAGCATAGAGGTCGAGTCGGCAGTCAA
>CAYYAA010000156.1:0-3927 GCA_964469875.1 uncultured Bacteroides sp. | reverse complement strand
TCGTCAACGACCGTAGCTTGCTCTTGTGGCGCTGAAATTTGCTCGTTAAGCACGGCTTCGTCAATATCATCGTCAAGAGGTATGGCTTCAAACATGGCGAATGGCGTGTTAATAGCATCCGCAAGTTCTTCGTCAGGAACAAAAACGATTGGCTCATTAGGATTATCGCTTTTGCTGAATGTGCCTACGCCTTTGATTTGTATTGATTCGCCTGTCATAAGGACAGACTCAATGGTGGCAAAGAATTCATGTAGAAATTTGCGTGCGGTGGCAACATCACAATCGGTCAGTTGCGCCAACTGTGAGATAATCTGGGGTAGGGGGATGATATTATTCATTTGACGCTAAGTGCTTGTTTAAGATGTTGCTCGGAGTGAATTTCAACAAAATCTGAGGAGGGAGCAGCAGACGCTGGTGTGTTGACAAGTCAGTTGTGATTTGTTCGTCAACCTTAACCGGATTGAATGTGCCAAAAGATGGTATCGCTACGCTATCCATAGCTGAGCAGCGTTCACGCAGTATAACCGAGAAACCCTCGATTAGTGCTGTAATATCTTTAGTGTCACGATTTAGTGTGCGTGACAGTCTTGCCGTGAAAGTTTTATTATCCATTATTGCAGTTTATTGTTATAATATCGGAGAGATGTGTTGTGTATAGAGGTGAGCGGTTGTCACACTTGATAAATTCGTTTACAGCGCGATATGATGCGATGTGAACGCGGTCATGTGCGATAGATGTCGCATTTATATTATCCAATACCGTCATAAGTCTTCGTCGTCGTTCGCGGTCGCCCGGCTCGGAGAAAAGAGATGTCTGTATATGGTTTTCGTCTGTGACTTCGGTTATCATAATGCCTGCTTTCTTGTATTGGAAGCCTTCGCGATAGATGCTTCTGAGACATTCGTCAGCGGCTTTTGCTATTGTCATCGTGTCATTGCTTGGCTCAAGCAGGCTGCGATTTGCCGAGTTAAAATATTGCGGCAAATCCTTGCGAAAGGCATTTGTGTGTATAAAAACAGACACTGAGACAGCGGCTAAACCTTGCTCGCGCAACTTGCGTGTCACGATTGTAGCAAATAGCGAAACCGACTGGGCTAATTCGTCATAAGAGCTTATGAGTTTTCCGAATGAGCGAGAGCTGCAAATCTGCTTTCGCAGTGGCTCTTCTTGCTCGAGAGTGATACAAGGCTCGCCGTTAAGTTCGCGCCATGTGCGTTCGCCAACGATGTTTGTTATCTTGTTAATCTCAGCTTCGCTTAAATCGGCAAATTGGTCGGCAGTCTCGATGCCTATGTTGTTTAGCTTTGGACGCATCCGTCTGCCGATACCCCAAACGTCACCAATCTCGGTGAGTTGTAGCGCTTTGCGGCGTTTCTCTTCATTGTCTATATAGCACACGCTGTGATAGCCCGGATATTTCTTGGCAAAACGAGCAGCGACTTTAGCTAATGTTTTTGTAGGCGCAATTCCCAACGATGTCGGTATGCCCGTTGCTCGTCTAATGCGTCTCACCAAATCACGACCATGTTCCACGAGACAATCTTTTGACCAAACATCGAGATTAAGGAACGCCTCGTCAACAGAATAAATTTCTAAAGACTCGACTTCGCCGGCGATAGTAGCCATTACTCTTGATGACATATCGCCGTATAATTTGTGATTGCCTGACAACACGCTGACATTATTGCGCTCACATAGCTCTCTAATTTGAAAGTACGGCATACCTCGCTTCAGTCCGAGCGCTTTTGCTTCGTTGGACAAGGCGACTGCGCAGCCATCGTTGTTGCTGAGAACGATGACGGGTTTGTTGCGGAGCTTCGGGTCGAAAACTCTCTCGCATGACACAAAAAAGTTGTTGCAGTCAATAAGTCCGTACATTTCAAGATTGTTAGTGCTGCTGCATCAATCAGAATCGACGAGCGCGATGTTGGTGTTTTATGGTATAAGTGACAACGCCCCAAACCTCAAAACGATTGTCCGGCGTTACCAAGATAGGATCGTATTCTTCATTTGAAGGAATAAGCCAAATGGCATTCGCTTCAAGACGAATACGTTTGAGTGTAAATTCACCGTCAATGCAGCAAACAGCCAAATCGCCGTCGGCAGGCTCGATGGAACGGTCAATGACAAGGATGTCGTCCGGCTCTATGCCGTCGCCAATCATCGAATCGCCTGAAACGCGACCATAGAATGTTGATGCCGGATGCTGTATAAGCTCGCGGTTAAGGTCTATCGTTTCGGATATATAATCTTGAGCCGGAGATGGAAATCCTGCTTGAATGCCGCTATCAGCATAAGGCAACGCCAATTTCGTAGCTAAATCCGGCTTAAATATATCAACTGTCGATTCTTTATTAACCACGGTGATAAGTCAATTGATTAGTCTATAATTGTGTCGTTTTTTGAGGCGTTTTAGTTGACGATAAATTAACCGTCAAGTGAAACGTCAATTTATTGGTGTGTTTTGTTGACCAATGACCAAAATGTCACGGCTGCCGACATTGTGATGTGAAATGCCGACAGCCGTAAGGCTGTATATGTTCAACGATAGCACTCGTTGCCCATTATGGCGAGATATGATTGTCGCCATGCGAGGAGTCGAGAGTGCTACAGTTGTCATAGTCGTGTTGGATTGATTAGTAGTTGCGGGCGATGATTACGCGGCGAGCAGAAGGCTTGCCTGTTACCATACAAACACCGGGGGTGTCGTCGCCATTCAACGGGATGCAACGGATTGTCGCCTTGGTCTCTGCCTTGATACGTTCCTCGGTCTCTGTTGTGCCGTCCCAGTGGCAAAGGAAGAAGCCGCCATCCTCAATGCGTTCTTTGAATTCGTCATAAGAGTCACAGATGTAAGTGTGCTCTTCGCGCATCTTGAGAGCTTTTTGGAAGATGTTCTCTTGAATCTTTTCGAGCAACTCGGCAACATAGTCAGCGATGCCTTCAAGCTGATGAACTTCCTTCTCGAGGGTGTCACGACGCATGAGTTCAACTGTGCCGTTCTCAATATCGCGAGCGCCGATAGCGAGACGTACAGGCACACCTTTAAGTTCGTAATCGGCAAATTTGAAGCCTGGACGCTTGTTGTCGGCATCATCAAATTTAACGCTGATGCCAAGCTCGCGCAGACGGTTGATGATGGGGTTAATCTTCTCGGCGATAGCGGCAAGTTGTTCTGCGTTCTTGAAGATAGGAATGATTACGACTTGAATAGGAGCCAAGTGGGGAGGTAAAACAAGGCCGTTATCGTCAGAGTGTGTCATGATGAGAGCGCCCATAAGACGAGTAGAAACGCCCCAAGAGTTAGCCCAAACATATTCGGTTTGGTTATCTTTGTTGGCAAACGTAACGTCGAAAGCCTTCGCGAAGTTCTGACCGAGGTTGTGAGAAGTGCCGCTTTGGAGTGCCTTGCCATCTTGCATCATTGCTTCGATAGTGTAAGTGTTGAGAGCGCCGGCAAAGCGTTCATTGGCAGATTTCACGCCGCGAATAACCGGCATAGCCATATATTTTTCGGCGAAGTCGGCATAGAGGTTAATCATCTGCACTGTGCGAGCTTCAGATTCTTCAGCAGTGGCGTGAGCGCAGTGACCTTCTTGCCATAGGAATTCAGAAGTGCGGAGGAACATACGAGTACGCATTTCCCAGCGCATAACGTTAGCCCATTGATTGCAAAGGACGGGCAGGTCGCGGTAGCTGTGAATCCAGTTTTTATATGTTCCCCAGATGATAGTTTCAGAAGTTGGGCGGACGATAAGCTCCTCTTCGAGACGTGCGTCCGGGTCAACGATAACACCAGAGCCGTTGGGGTCATTTTTGAGACGGTAGTGAGTTACTACGGCACATTCTTTGGCAAAGCCTTCGACGTGTTCAGCTTCGCGGCATAAGAATGATTTCGGGATAAGCAAAGGGAAATATGCGTTTTG
>CAYYAA010000155.1:0-3943 GCA_964469875.1 uncultured Bacteroides sp. | reverse complement strand
AACCCAAACACAAGACATCATTGTCATTAGAGAGTAAAATGGTGCACTTTTATTCACTCTAATCTGAGGGTAAACACAATAAAATTCAAAAAATTGAGTTATATATTCAGTGTATCATAATTCAAATTAGATGAATAGACAAACAAAAATAATATTGACACTCGCAGCAGCCATTCTCGGCGGAAGCGCAGTGGCTCACGCTGACGATACCAAAAGCTCGTTCAACCCTATTGAGACAGGTGTCACATCTCTCGGCATTGCGCCGGATGCTCGTGGTGCATCAATGGGTGACCTTGGTGCTGCAACAGACCCTGATGTCAACTCACAATATTGGAATCCATCAAAATATGCTTTTGCATATAGCCAAGGTGCAGTATCATTAAGCTACACTCCGTGGCTACGTAAACTCGTCAATGATATTTTCCTCGCCAACCTTGCCGGCTATTGGAAGTTAGGCAGCAATGACAATCAAGCTATCAGTGCATCATTGCGCTACTTCTCTTTAGGTGAAGTAAATATGGATGCCAACGGCGAGAGTGCTCAGAGCATCAACCCCTACGAGATGTCAATCGACCTCGGTTACTCTCGCAAGTTGTCTGAGAAATTCTCTATGGGTATCGCGTTCCGCTATATCTACTCAGACTTAGGCTTCTCTACATCTTATGCCGGAGACCAGACTAACGGAGCATCAGCTTTCGCAGCCGACATCTCAGGCTACTATACATCCTACCCTATTATCGGACGCAACGAGTGTCAATGGTCTTGGGGTTGGAACATCTCAAACATCGGTACTAAAGTGTCATATAACAACGGTGAAGACCCGGCGTTTCTTCCTACAAACCTGCGTCTCGGTACATCTTTCACCTTCCCGCTTGCCGACTACCACAACCTCGCAATCAACCTCGATGTCAACAAGCTCCTTGTGCCTACAAAGCCACGCGAAAGCGATTATGACGAAGATGTTGACGGTCAACGCCAATACCTTAGTGACCTCGAAGAATGGGAAAATATGTCATCAATCACCGGTATATTCAAATCCTTCAGTGATGCCCCCGGTGGCATGAGCGAGGAATTGCAAGAGATTACATGGTCTCTCGGTGCAGAATATAGCTATAACAACCAATTCTTCCTCCGCGCAGGTTACTATTATGAAAATGAGAATAAAGGCAATCGTAAATACTTCGGTCTCGGTGCCGGTTTCTCACTTAACGTATTGCGTCTTGATGCCTCTTACATGATGGCAACAGCACAGACATCACCTCTCGACCAAACACTCCGCTTCTCTATCACCTTTGACATGGATGGTCTACGCGATATGTTTGGCGGCAAACGCAGATAACCATGAACATTCGCATAGGCAACGGTTTTGACGTACACCGTCTTGTTGAAGGTCGCAAATGCATCATCTGCGGCGTTGAGATACCTTATGAGCTCGGGTTGCTCGGTCACAGCGATGCTGACGTAGCGCTGCACGCGCTAACGGACGCTCTACTCGGAGCGGCAGCCATGCACGACATAGGCTACCACTTTCCTGACACTGACCCGCGATGGAAAGGCGCTGACTCGCGTATGCTACTGCGCGAAGTTGTGAACATCATAGGGAGTAAAGGTTTTAGGCCAGAAAATGTTGACGTAACAATTATTGCACAACGTCCAAAGATGTTGCCGTACATTGAACAAATGCGCGCTAACATAGCCAAAGACCTCGGCATTGACATTGACTGCGTATCTGTTAAAGCTACCACAACAGAGAAGTTAGGATTCACAGGCCGCGGCGAAGGCATTGCCGCCCAAGCCTCTGCCCTACTAATTAAAGCATAATACATTACTCAATAACGCAACGCTGCCCGGCTCATACAGGACCGGGCAGCGTTGCGTTTAAATCTTATAAGTTTGAAAGTATTATTTCACGGGAATCTTTGCGATACGGCGTTCATGGCGGCCACCTTCAAATTCTGTATTCACGAAAGTATCAACAATTTCAAGAGCAAGCTCAGCCGGGATAAACCTTGCTGGTAACACCAATACATTAGCATTATTATGCTGACGTGCAAGGCGAGCGAGCTCAGGAGTCCAGCAGAGAGCCGCACGAATGCCTTGATGCTTATTGAGCGTGATAGCGATGCCATTGCCGCTGCCGCACATAGCTATACCGGGGAAACACTCACCGTTTTCAACGGCAATTGCGCACGGGTGAGCATAATCAGGATAATCACAGCTTTGGTCGCTGTTTGTGCCAAAGTCCTTATAAGTTATACCTTGTGATTCAAGATAACCCTGAATAATAGATTTCAATTCATATCCGGCATGGTCACTACACATACCGATAGACTTTCCGGGTTGCAGTATGTTCATATTTTTGATAATTTTTGTTCGTTGTTATTTTACGACAAAAGTAGCAAAAAAACTTTTACCACGCCACTAAATTCATAAAAACTTATAAGTGAATTTTTACTGAATAATTGCATTTTAGATGATAAATTAATATATTTGCCACAAATTACATTATCGTTTAAAATCATGAGATACCTATATATATTACTGAGCGCATTAATGCTCGTTAGCTGTAGCAGCAACGACGAACCGCAACCATATGTTGACAACGGAGAAGTCGAAAAAACAGTCATAATGTTCTTCCCGTGGAGCGGTAATTTGAAATCATATTTCCTACAGAATATCAACGATTTCTCTAAAGCCATAACCAACTATGCCTCCACAAACCGCCGCGTAATTGTCTGCATCGAATCATCTAAAGACGAAGCCGACATCATAAGGCTCAAATACTACAACGGCACATGTCGCCGAGACACCCTTGAGCATTACTCAAACCCCGAATTTACCACCGTTTCAGGGTTAACAAAGATGCTTAACAAAGTCACAAAATACTCGCCATCTAAATCTTACAGTATGGTCGTTGGCTGTCATGGCAATGGCTGGCTGCCGGTCACGCGCAATTCTCAAGCTGCACCGTCACGATATAGCGATGATGAAAACTCCTTGACTCGATTCTTTGGTCACGCCTCTGACAGCGATTATCAAATCGAAGTCAAAGACTTTGCTCAAGCAATCAGCGATGCAGGCATGAAAATGCAATTTATACTGTTCGACGCTTGCTATATGTCTACAATCGAAGTCGCTTACACTCTGCGCAACGTCACCGACTATCTTATAGCCTGTCCGACTGAGATAATGAACCCCGGTTTCCCATACAGCACATGCGGCAAATACCTGCTCCAAGAGTCAGACTACGGCGCACTATGCGATGCGTTTTATGACTTCTACATAAGCTATGAGTATCCATACGGCACAATAGCTGTAACCGAGTGCAACCAACTTGATGCACTCGCAACAACCGTGCGCAATATCAACCTATCAGACCAAATCGCAGACTTATCGCTCAGTGATATTCAAGTCATGGACGGAAACACACCGACAATTTACTTTGATTTGGCTGACGCATTAGACCACAAATGCACTGATGCCACACTTCTAAGCGACTTCCACGCTCAACTCGATAAAGCAATACCCTACAAACGCCACACACCGCGTTTTTACTCAGGATATTTATCGGGAAGCGACAAGACACTGCCAATTTCTACATATTGCGGCACTACGACATCTGACATCAGCATCAACAGTAAAGCCCAAAAAATTGCAGATACCGAATGGTATCAAGCCACACACTAACAAAAAGTGCATATTTTTCCACGCACTTTTATAGTTTGACGCGCATAACCCGCAAAAAAGTTACTCAAAAATAGCGATTATATAAAAAAATGCACTAACTTTGCACTCGCTATCCGCAAAAAGCGAATAAGATGCCCGGGTGGCGGAATGGTAGACGCGCTCGTTTCAGGTGCGAGTGCTGCGAGGCGTGCAGGTTCGAGTCCTGTTCCGGGCACAAAATAAACCCCTTAACTAATTGAAGTTGAGGGGTTTATTA
>CAYYAA010000154.1:0-4008 GCA_964469875.1 uncultured Bacteroides sp. | reverse complement strand
GAAATTCGTGTGCCTTCTGGCTTGATGAAATTCGAAATCGTTAAAATCGCTTTCTCGAATTGACCGAGCGCTTCGAGCTTATGGTCAACGGCAAGGAGTTAGCAAACGCATACTCAGAGCTTAACGACCCGATTGACCAATATGAACGCTTCGTTGAGCAAATGCGCCTCGGCGAAAAAGGCGATGACGAAGCAATGATTATCGACGGTGACTTTATCCGCGCCCTCGAATACGGTATGCCCCCGACATCAGGTATGGGCATCGGCATGGACCGTCTCGTTATGCTCATGACAGGTCAAACGACAATCCAAGAAGTGCTCTTGTTCCCACAAATGCGTCCTGAGAAAGTCGAAAAACGCGACAAGGCAGAGGCTTACACCGCAATAGGCGTAGACGCTGACTGGGTGGCACCTATCCAAAAAGCCGGCTACCTGACTGCTGCATCTTTGGCAAACGCCGTGCCCGGCAAACTCCACCAAGACCTCTGCGGCATCAACAAGAAATTCAAACTCGAGCTCAAAAATCCGGCACTCGAACAAGTGAGCGCATGGATTGAGAGCGCCAAGACTTTATAATAACTCCTTCTGCGGCGGTACACCACACGCGGTGTGCCGCCGTATCTACGGTTTGCTAACCTTAGACATGAACGACATGAAGATTTCAGAAAATTTAGCCGTTATGGGCGGTGGCAGTTGGGCTACTGCACTCGCCAAACTGCTTCTGCGAAATTGCGAAACCATCACTTGGTATATGCGTCGTGACGACCGTATCGAAGACTTCAAACGATTAGGTCACAACCCTACATACTTGACAGATGTTGACTTCGACATCAATAGAATTTACTTCTCAAGCGATATTAATCAGGTTTGCTCTGACTGCGATACGCTGTTAATGGTGATGCCTTCTCCTTACTTCAAAGACCACGTTGCAAAGATAAATGTAGACCTCAGCAACAAATTTGTTGTCTCTGCCGTTAAAGGCATTGTCCCCGACGAGAATATGCTCGTCACCGACTACATGACTAAACGCTTTGGCGTTGCACCGGAAAACGAATTAGTAATCTCCGGACCATGCCACGCCGAAGAGGTCGCCCTCGACCGCCCGTCTTTCCTCACCATAGGATGCTCAGACATTGAACGAGCTGCCGACTTCTCAAAATTTATCGCTGCTCGCAACTGCCGCACCACGACATCAACCGATGTTGACGGTATCGAATATGCCGCAGTGCTCAAAAACGTCTACGCCATTGCCGCAGGCATTATCCACGGCATGAAGCTCGGCGACAACCTCCTCGCCGTCCTCATCTCAAACGCCATCCGCGAGACACAACGATTCCTCGATGCAGTAAGTCCGCGTCAACGTCAAATCTGTGATTCGGTCTACCTCGGTGACCTCTTAGTGACCGGTTACTCACGATTCTCTCGCAACCACAACTTTGGCTCTATGATAGGCAAAGGATACTCTGTAAGTGCCGCAAAAATGGAGATGGAACAGACTGCCGAAGGATATTATGGAGCAAAGTGCATAACGGCTATCAACAAACAATATGAAGTGCCGATGCCAATACTCAACTGCGTCTACGACATACTCTATCGCCGCGTCTCTGCTGCACGTGCCATCATCAAAATGGCACAAACTCTTGACTAAGCAAAAACAATTAAGCCTCATCAAGCGTTACAATAGTAAACGGATAGACCGCACGCGAGATTTGAAAATCTAACTTGACGGCTGAAAGTGCTGTCAGCGTAAAGGAAACGAGCTGCATTACACGCGATGCAGCTCTTTTTTTTGCTTAATTTGCTAACATTCACTTGCATAGTCACCATAATTTAGCTAATTTTACACCGTCATTCAGATTTGTATATAATTTTTATCACATTAATAATATAACCATACATGATTAAGCCTATCAGTGTAGCTCTAACAGCTGTTGCGATGCTTTCGGCATCAGCTCTTGCCGTTAACGTGCAAGACGAGTTAACGGTGCCATTAAACAACGACGGTGGCATCATCAAAACTCACCAATCTAAGGTGCAAAAAAAGAAGTCTCGCAAGACCTCTCCAAAACGTGTTGTCGGTGATTCATACACCACCGGCGGCATCACCGTTACATCAATCTTTGAAGAAGACTTCTCAAAATTCACAGAAGGCTCTGAGACAAATCCCTCTGACTTCATCAACGATGATAATGCCGTGATTGAAGACAGCTACTTCTCAACTCCCGGATGGAGCGGCGGCGGCGTTAGCCAATCAGGTGGCTCTGCTTGTCTCAGCTACTTTGAAGACCCTGACGAAGAGGACACCTACTATGCCGGCACTCTCGCAACTCCTGCCATCAACATCACCGAGCCCGTGCGCATCTCTATGAAAGCAAGAGGCGAAGAAAGCTGCTATCTCAATGTCGTTATACAAGACGATGACCTCGCTTATGAAGACGGCTGGCTGTTCACTCTTGACACCGAATGGCGCGAAGTGAACTTCATCACTCTCTACACCGGCGAAAACTGTCGCTTGTACATCTACCCCTACTCAACAGCCGACATCGTCTATATTGATGATATCAAAATAGAAAAGCTCACCGTTGATGACACTGTTCAAGTCCTTCCCGAGACCAATGTCACCAACAACAGCTTCACCGTCAACTGGGTGAATGACTTCAGCTATTATGACATCAATGCCTACGCAACACACACTGCCAAGTCAGCAGAAACATACTCCATCATCAACGCCGACTTCTCAGGCATAACTCGCGAAGGCACACTTGAAGACCCCGACTTCGATGAAGACTATGACGACCTCTATCCCGACCTCTATGCCTACTCAGGCAACTACGGCTGGACACTGCAATACCCCAAATATATCACCGGTGCAATCTGTCTTAACGGTCAATGGTCAAGCGAACAAGACTACGGCGCAATCGTTTCTCCCGCATTAGACCTTTCTAATAACGGTGGTAAGGTTAAATTCTCTATCACCACAAAAGGTATCGTTGGCGAAGGTGAACGCTACAATGTGATGCTGCTCACACTTGAGAACGGCACATGGTATCGCAAATCTGCCAAAGGCTTTGACGCTACCGCAGACTGGACAACTAACGAAATCGAGCTCACCGGTGGCGGCGCAAACTCCGTTATCGAAGTTATCTATGGTGGTAGCGAAGTCCTCGCAATCCAAAACATGAGCGTATCACAAGACTTCTCAGCCGGCGACGCAATCACCGTGCCTCTCGAAGTTGTCGAGTCAATTTTCCCCGGCTCATCTTATGATGATGACGACGACGAATGGGACGAATGGGATGAATGGGACGAATACTCACTCTCTCGCAGCGAAGATGACGAAGACGAAGTTGAGGACCCATATTACACATTCTACGCTCCTGACAAATTTATCGGTGACCAATTCAGCTACCGCATTCGCGGTAACCGCATCGTTTACTTCGAGCCGGATGCCTTCGAAGGTTGGGCTTACTCTAAAGGTATCACCGGAAAATGGTCTGACGTACACACCGTAAGCAATACATCAAGCGTTGCAAGCATCTCAACAAACAGCAACATCAAGGTTTATAAATCAGCAGACGCTATCAACGTCATCAACCCCGACAAGACACAAATCAATGTCTTTAACACCGCAGGTATGTTGGTAGGACGCAGCAACGCTGCATCTGCAACATTCAACCTCCCGGCAGGCGTTTACATCGTGAGAGCCGCTGACAAGGTTGTCAAGATTGCTAAATAATAGACCTATATACATCCACTCCGTCACGTCCTCGCATCCCACGCCGAGGACGTGATTTTTTATACCAACAAAAAAATCGCAAGTGACACCGACATGGGTGAAACTTGCGATTATTTTTGGAGGTGATCCGGGCGCGACTCGAACGCGCGACCGTCTGCTTAGAAGGCAGATGCTCTAATCCGCTGAGCTACCGGACCTGACCTTTGCAAACATAGGCATTGCCGTTTGCGACTGCAAAGTTATGATTTTTCGACGGCTTATGCAAATCTCGCC
>CAYYAA010000153.1:0-4090 GCA_964469875.1 uncultured Bacteroides sp. | reverse complement strand
CTGCATGGTCGGCGTTTATCTTGTGGCGATGGTTGACGCTTATGTTGACGCATCGCTTTCACACTTTGATGTCTCTCCCGACTTGTCGATGGATGTCGCCCCGGCGATATTTCAGGAAACGAGGGGAATGCGTCCCGCAATCGGTTTGCAGTGGGCGTTAACTTTCTAACTTATTATTAAAGCTCTTATCCAATGAACAAGAAAATAACTGCTTCCTTAATATTGTACGCATCGGCGCTCGTGGCAAGTGCCGCTCCGTCTCTTTTGTCAATCAAAGATACTATCCACGATAACACTATCGTATATCCGGAGAGTTTTGAGACAGATACCAAGAAGATGTTAGAAAATTGGTACCTGCAAAACTATGCCGTGCTCGATAAGGAAGCAGACGCCAAAGCCTCAATCCGTACATCTGACGAAGACCTTATTGAACGTCTCGGTAAGATGCCTACGGTTATCGAAATGCCTTATAATTCAATAGTCCGCGCTTGCATTGACCGCTATGCCAACAACCACAAGCAGTTGATTGAGAATATGCTCGGACTTTCACTCTATTATATGCCAATCTTTGAGCAGGCTCTTGATAAATATGGCTTGCCTTTGGAACTCAAATATTTGCCAATTGTGGAGTCGGCTCTTGACCCTTCAGCAGTGTCACGCGCCGGCGCAACCGGTCTCTGGCAGTTTATGCTCCCTACCGCCAACGGTCTCGGCCTCGAAGTCAACTCAATAGTTGACCAAAGACGTGACCCTTACAGCGCTTCTGAGGCAGCTGCCAAATATCTCAAGCAGCTCTATGAGACTTTCAATGACTGGTCTTTAGCTATTGCAGCATATAACTGTGGCCCCGGCAACATCAACAAGGCACTGCGCCGCGCAGGTGGTGGCAAAAAAGATTTCTGGGAAATATATCCCTATCTGCCTCAAGAGACTCGCGGATACGTGCCGACTTTCATCGCTGCTAACTACATCATGAACTATTACAATATGCACAACATCTCGCCCGCTTTGGCTAAGAAGCCTATTGTAACAGACACCGTTCACGTCACCAAACGTGTTCACTTCGACCAAATCTCTGAGGTCATGAACATCCCCAAGAATGAACTCCGCTTGCTCAATCCTCAATATCGCGAAGACCTCATCCCCGGTGACATCAAACCTTACACCCTCGTACTGCCTTCGCTCCAAGTCTATGCCTACATCGCAAACGAGGACTCTATCGTCAATCACAACGCTGCGCTCTATGCACGTCGCGATATTGTCCAACCCGCAACTGCCGCCCCCACAGGCAGCGATGTTAAGGGCGAATATGTCGAAGAACAAGTCACCAAATATCACACCGTGAAAAAAGGTGAGACTTTGGCAAAAATCGCACGCAAATATGGCGTGACCGTTTCGGCTATACGCAAGACAAACAAGTGCGGCAAGTCTGTCAGCGCAGGTCGCCGCCTTAAAATCGTGACAACAAAACGCACTTACGTGCCTAAGACTGAGGCTCCCGCTGATTCTACCGAGGTTGCAAACAGCACACCGAGAGTTGAAGCCGCTGAGCAACGCAATGACATCAAACCGTCTAAGGCTGTAGCTAATGACAAGGTTGAGGATAAGGTTGTTGAACCCGAACCCGAAGTCGCTCCCGAAGTAGAGGAGACTAATGCCGCTGACACTCAAGAGCATGAAGTCGCTCAAACATCAGAGCAACGCAAGCAAGTCGCCGGTGCATTAAATGCCTCAGCTCAAAAACAAAAACAAGTTGACAAGAAAAAAGAAGCAGCTAAAGACACCAAGGCTAAGAACAAAAAGAAATCACAAACCAAGCACACCGTAAGCAAAGGCGAAAACTTGTATAAGATTTCAAAGAAATATGGTGTCACTGTTCAAGAACTCAAAAACGCCAACAACATAAAGAGCGATGACATCAAAATCGGTCAGACTCTCACTATCCCCGGTAAATAACTCTTCACATATACTTAACAATGAAAGAAAACGAATCTAAAAGCGTAAAGCAAACAGACCTCCCGTCAACTGACGAGGCGTCTGAGTTGCCGGGTAACGCCTTCCGCGAGTTGAAAGACGGCGAGCAATACACCCCGGTAATGCGCCCTGACAGAGACTATCCCGAGGTCACTCCTTACTCTGTGACAACGGGTCTCATTCTCGCTGTTATCTTCAGTGCCGCTGCCGCATATCTCGGCTTGAAAGTCGGTCAAGTCTTTGAGGCTGCTATTCCTATTGCAATCATCGCAGTAGGCTTGTCAAGCGCTCTCAAGAAGAAAGGCGCACTCGGTCAAAATGTGATTATTCAATCTATCGGCGCTTGTTCGGGCGTAATCGTAGCCGGTGCTATCTTTACATTGCCCGCTTTGTATATTCTGCAAGCAACTTATCCCGATATTACCGTCAACTTTTTCCAGATATTTTTGTCGTCATTACTTGGCGGTGTGTTAGGCATCTTGTTCTTCATACCGTTCCGCAAATATTTTGTCAAAGATATGCACGGCAAGTATCCCTTCCCGGAGGCTACCGCGACAACACAGGTGCTGATTAGTGGCAATGGCTCTAAGGAGAAAACCGGTGGTCAAGCAAAACTCCTCGTTATTGCTTCTCTCATTGGTGGTATCTATGACTATATCGTGGCAACTTTCGGATGGTGGGCTGAGACAATCACCACTACCGCTTACTCGTGGGGTCAAGCCTTGGCTGACAAGACACGCTTGGTGCTATCTTGCAACACAGGTGCGGCTGTCCTCGGTCTCGGTTATATCGTAGGTCTGAAATATGCTTTTGTTATCTTTGCCGGCTCAATCTTTGTGTGGTGGATTATCATTCCGTTGATGGGCACTTATGGCAATGCTGAAATTGCAGCCATGTCGCCCGACGGCATCTTCCGCGACTATGCTCGCTTGATTGGTATCGGTGGTATCGCAATGGCAGGCATCATCGGCATCATCAAGTCTTGGCCTATCATCGCGCAAGCTGTAGGCCTTGCATCACGCGAGCTTAAAGGCTCTGCACAAAACACCAAGGTGGTGCGTTGGCAAAAAGACATCTCAATGAAGTACATCGCATACTTCATCTTCATCGCCTTGATTAGCGTGTTGCTGTTCTTCTGGATTGGCGTTATCAATACCTTCTGGCAGGCACTCGTTGCTTGGGTAGTCGTTACCGTGATAGCATTCCTCTTTACAACCGTTGCGGCAAACGCTATTGCCATTGTCGGCAGTAACCCTGTCAGCGGCATGACTTTGATGACCTTGATTATTGCATCAGCAATCTTTGTCGGTATCGGTCTTAACGGCACAACAGGCATCGTAGCGTCAATGGTCATCGGCGGTGTTGTCTGCACAGCCTTGTCAATGGCTGGCGGCTTTGTTACCGACCTCAAGATTGGCTACTGGCTCGGCTCTACACCTAAGAAACAAGAAAGCTGGAAATTCCTCGGCACACTGCTCTCAGCCGCTACAGTTGGCGCAGTCATTTTGATGCTTAACAATGTCTATGGCTTCACCGGTGACAACGCTATGGCAGCGCCGCAAGCTAATGCTATGGCAAAAGTTATTGAGCCTATGATGATGGGCGGCGAGACTCCGTGGACTCTCTATATCGTTGGCGCTATCCTCGCAGTAATCCTCAACTGGCTCGGCGTTCCCGCCTTAGCATTCTGCTTGGGTATGTTCTTGCCCTTGCATTTGAATACTCCGATGATTGTCGGCGGTCTCATCTCTTGGTTTGTCGGTCGCAGCTCTAAGGACAAAGACGTCTGCAAGGCTCGCCTTGAACGAGGCACTTTGATTTCATCAGGCCTTATCGCCGGCGGTGCATTATTTGGCGTATTTGCCGCAATCACAATCATGCTCGGCTGGGAAGTTCCCAACAATGGTGGTGACTTTATGCCGCAAGTCCTCGGCGTTGTAGCTTACATCGCAATCATTGCTTATCTCTATTTCAACGCTTGTCGCGCTAAGAAATAAGAGGCTTTAAATATCTAAAAGACAGCGAGTGCGTCACTCAACAGTGATGTGCTCGCTGTCTTTTTTATGCCTATCGGTGAACAAAAACGCCGGCGCTCGGTTATTCATTGAAAACTCAA
>CAYYAA010000152.1:0-4122 GCA_964469875.1 uncultured Bacteroides sp. | reverse complement strand
ATGTCGGCAGCATTGCGACTGCGACGACCACTTTTGCAATATACCGCTACAGGTACATCCTTTTTTAGACCTTCACTCGCTTTTTGAGCGAATGAATCTTGTAGCACATCAATGTTGGTGCTATTTTGCAGATGTGACTCAGCATACTCTTCTGCTGTTCTCACATCGAGCAGTTGAATATCTTGTCCGGCTATCAACTTCTCAAACTCATCAGAGTTGAGATTCTGATATGTGCTGCTACTGTTTTTCTTGCTGCAAGCGAATGCGCCAACAGCAACAGCTCCAATTATTACTACTAAAAGTATTATCTTCATGATTTCAAACGCTTTATAATTTTCGCCGGATTGCCTGCCACAACAACATTATCGGGAACATCCTTGGTGACGACAGAACCGGCACCGATTGTGACTCCGTTGCCAATACGGACTCCGGGCAAGATGGTTACTGAGCCTCCAATCCAAACATTATCACCGATTGTCACAGGCTCCGCCCACTCTCGACGAGAGTTTCGTTCGGCTACGTCGGTTGAATGGCAAGCGGTGTAGATGCTAACATTTGGGCCGATAAAGGCATCGTTGCCAATCGTCACCGGTGCTTCGTCAAGTACCGTGAAGTTAAAATTAGCAAAGAACCGTTCGCCAACGTGGATATTGCAACCATAATCACAACGGAATGGCTGATTAATAAGAATATCTTCGCCGCATGAACCTAACAAATCTTTCAGAATATCTCGTTGCTCCTGGAGTTGAGTAGGACGCAACTGATTGAACTCGTATATCCTCTCACGTGTAGCAACTAACTTCTCACTCAACGAAGGATGGGCGGCATCATAAATCTCACCGCTCACCATCTTCTGCCATTCATCAGTTTTAATGTATTGGTATGCAATTC
This sequence comes from uncultured Bacteroides sp., assembly GCA_964469875.1. GTDB lineage: Bacteria > Bacteroidota > Bacteroidia > Bacteroidales > Muribaculaceae > CAG-873. The sequence goes on along the minus strand of CAYYAA010000152.1, from coordinate 3,231 downwards.
TTGGAGTGCCATCGGCTACGTAGATAATTCCGCAGCGTTTAAATCCGGCGCGCTCAATAGCCGTTCGCATCGGTGTATTATCGGCATGGGTATCTACACGAATATCGTTGATTTGCGTCAGACAGTAATCCAAACACTGCTGGAATACTCCGGTGATCACACCGGCAGATGCTAATCGATGGATCGTCCCATACGACCGGTCATTAAGCCATGCCCCATCGATCTTTTGATAAGTTGGATCATCGCCAATGATAAATGCAAACACGTAGAGAATCTGCCCCGTTGAGTTGCAGTCAACAAACAAATGCCCTTTTGCGATATCCTCGCGTAGCAACGCCTCAGTCGGATAGCCGTTTACCCACTGCGTAGCATTGCCACGTGAGCGCATAAACCGTCGTGCCGATTCGTAAATCGACATAATAGTTTCGAGATCTTCTATGTTAGCGTGTCTAACCATTTGCTATCTTTCGATTTCTAAGTAGATGCTTGGGGTATAGAGTCAACAAGCAACTGCCTATATCATAACTTTTAAAAATTATGCTGTCGCGACAAAAAAAGGCTCTAAAAAACATCCGAGGCAGAACGGCAGGACTTAACCACTACGATCCATTCGACCTCGGAAGATGATACAAAATTAAGGCATAGCGGTGGGATTCGAACCCACATCCCCAATTGCCCGGATACCTCGCTCCGAGAACCTCTCCTAAGCCTTATGTGTGCACAGTGGCAAAATTAAGAATTTATTTTTGAATCAACAAATTAAATTGGTGGCACTCTGCAATTTTTGTATTCTTACTTGTGGAATGTCTCGATTTTAAAAGAGCCGTCGGTTGGTATAAGAATTTCCAGTTGTTAAATGATATTTTATCGGCTAGAAATATGGCATTTTTAGCTCTTGCATATGATGAAAAGATGGGCAATAGTTTTGTAACAAAGTTAATTAATATCCTCGATTATTCAAAATAATGTTGTAATTTTGCGTAAAATTAAATCATCGTCACATGAAAAAGTGGATAATCATAATAATTGTTTGCCTGATTTATAGCATATTAATAGGTCCAATTGCAAAAGCAATAAATAAAAAAGTGTGCAATAAGTGGCTCTCATTTGGCCTTAAATTCGTGATTTCGTTTGCAATCTTATTGTTTTTATATTGGATTGCTGACTTGCTCGGCTTCAGCATTGCTGAATAAAGTAGCAAGTTCTATGTTAACTTCTTTAAACTGAACATCCTCACCATCAATGTTCTCGGCACGGCTGCCTCAGGTAAAGTTTTGCGATATTTATGGTCCATGGCTACTTGTATTTGTCTGTCACAAAAATAATTAGTAGCTTTCAAGCTTAAAAAGCAAAGGATTATATCCTGCTATAAATAGTCATGAAAAACAAACCCGAAATAATTGATGTTAATCCCATGGATTATATTGATAAATTCATGAACATATTCAAGGATTATAATCCTTCAGTGCACGATAAAGATGAAGGCTTTGATAACTTAGAGTGTTATGAGCACGATGAAGAACAGATTGCCGTTGGCGCCCATGTGTAGTCGTACATCAGCCGGTTTCAAGGTATATCTACGAAAAAAAGAGGCTGCGCCATACTTATATTATGACATAGCCACTTTCCCCATCTGCGCCGGCAGATGCCTAAAATCGTTGCTTTCGCACTCGAAGTATTTCTTTGTTTGCAGGGGGGAAATCTGACCCCATTTAATATTACAAAGTTAGATCTAATTTTGTAATCTACAAAATCATATCGCAAAAATAGCAAAAAGTTTGTTGATACTTCTCGAAAAAGCATTACCTTTGCAACATCAAAGTGCAGTTGTCGGCTCAGTCCCGGCACCAGCACTCTAAAAGGGAAAAGAGACCACGAGCAATGTCCTCGTGGTCTTGCTCTTTATATATACCACCGGGGTCGCCCAAGCGACTAACTTCGGCGCAAAACTTAGAGAGTATCGGTTGAATGGTGGCAAATAAGCCTTCACTTGCATCAAGGCTTACTACTCCTTTTTAGGCGCGCTGATGATTATATTTTATTTCATCGTCTCAGCAGGTACAGTCTAAAGTGTTTTGAGCATTGCCTTGCCAAATCGGATAATACTAAGTGAGACACACGCTATTCCCATATGCTCCAAATCATAAATGTTAGCGGCAGCGACTTCCGGTGATGCAGCAGAGCAAGCATCTGTGCAGACAACGGTTTCATAATCAAGACTAATAGCATCGACCGCCGTGGCTCGAATACAATTTGGATATTGAGTGCCGGCTAAAACAAGTCGTTTGATACCAAGTCGCTGCAATAGCTCATGGAGTTCTGTTTTGAAGAAACCGCTAAAGCGTGTTTTCACCACTTGGTAGTCTCCGTTTTTCGGCTGTAACTCGTCAACAATCGCCGCCCCACGTGTGCCTTTCACGCAAAATCCGCTACCGTTCTCAAAAAGGTGGCGACGGAACGGCTCGGCATTACATCCTGATGCGTCATGTTGACGGATGACATGAACCACCGCCCATCCGTTTCTCCTCGCATGATCAAGCAGTTGCGCGATTGCGGGAATGGTAGCTTTTGCGCCAGTGACATACAAAGGTGCGTCCGAAAGCACAAAATCATTCTGCATATCTATGACTAATACAGCTGTTTTCATTTTAGATACTTTATGATTTTTGCGGATTATGAATTCTTATAGCAGTCCCGTAAGGTTGTAGATTCAAGAACTAAGCAAACAACGGCTCATCCTTGAATCTACAATAAAATTACCAAAAACAATACTTCTCAAAGAGAAATAAAAAGCAAAAAACGCAGAGCTTCTAATGGCTTGCGTTTCTCGATTTCCTTCGCCTCAAATGAGGGATGAACACAATGCAAATGTCGTCATTTTCTTCAACATACCAAAGAAAATGCCAAAGAAAAATCATAAAATTTTGCAAAGTCGAAATTTGTTTATACTTTTGCAGTACCAAAACTGCTACTCAGAAGCTTTAAAGATAACAAACCTCTCAGGCGCGCCGAAAGGCAGCATACTTGAGGGGTGTTCTTCAGTATAAACCATTTTGAAAAGAATAGTGCCGGTATAGGCTATGTCTCTATGCTGACACTTTAAAAGGGGAAAGAGACCACGGGCAATGACCTCGTGGTCTTGCTATTTATAGAGCAGATTGCCGTTGGTGCCCATCGTGTAGTCGTACATCAGCCGGTTTCAAGGTATATCTACGAAAAAAGGGCGATTAC
>CAYYAA010000151.1:0-4178 GCA_964469875.1 uncultured Bacteroides sp. | reverse complement strand
GCCTCGGTCGCTTGCGGCTGCTTCGATTCCTCGTCCCTTGACTCGTACTTCGTTATCATGTCGTCAAGTTCCTTAGGTGTCCAATATGACATATTTGACTTCTCGCCCGGTAGAACATCTTCTGTGAAGATTTCAATCTTGCCATCCTGTACCGGTTCTTGACCGGGTTCGGTCGGTATGACTTCGCCGCGCACCTCTTTGCCATCCGGTGTGCGGACGGTGATAAATGCCTTCTTGCTATAATCGTGTTGAGCTGCTTGCGTATCTGAAGATAAACCATTATCTTCGTCATCTGTCAATCTTTTTGTCTCGCTTTCGGGCATCTCCGTTGGCTTGACACGGTCTTCGGGCTTTTCGCCAATAAGATCAGTAATGCTTTGATGCTTTGCCTCTGCATCTTGCAGAGCTAATTGCAATTCTTCATTCGGGTCAATTGCCTCTTCAACCTTTAGCACCTTGCTCGCTGCTGAACTTACGATTTTGCCGCTGTCTTTTTCCATGACAAAAATCGTTGGCGTGGACTTCTCCATGTCAACACCTTTGCCGTCGGCTGTCATCTCAACTCTGCCGTTGATGATATACACTTGTCGATCATCTTTCAACACTGCCGGCTGTATCATGCCTGTGTCCTTGTTGGTCTTCTCTGATGAGATGTGCTTGACCCATTCGATGTTATCGCGGTATGTCTCATCGTTGGCTTGATTTATACCGTCTATCACTGAACGAGCTCTCACATATTCAATCGCAGCATTACGTTGCGATGCCGTCAAATCCTTCATCGCTGCAATATCGCTCGTGCTGTGTCCCTCGACTATTGAGGTTGCCCGCTCGCCAAACATTGTTTCAACAGTGCGCTTCGCTGCGCGCAGCTGCTCCATAGCCTGTAGCGCCGCAGCGATTGATTCCTGCTCATTAGCTGCCAAACCTGAATATATCTCTTGCCCTTGGTCGTTGGCTCGCTTCTCGATTGTTGAACGTGTGAGTTCTTGATTGTATTCGTCTATAGCCGCTTGTTCTAATGCGTTGCGCTTGTCCGCTGCCACGCTCAGTGCTTCGTCTATATCAAAGCTATAACCTTCATTGATTCGCTTGCGTATCTGCTCCGGACGCATATCCTCAACATCAGGCAGTCGTTTTACAAACGCTGTTTGAAGTTCTTCTGTTACATTACCCTTGATACCGGTCTCTTTACCTTGCTGTTCCAATGACAGTGCAAGTCTGACAACGTCGGCTGATGTGCCATGCGCTTTTGCAACGTCTAATATGGCTTGCCTTAATGCTTCGCTATCCGCTGCATCGTTGGCATATTGCTCGTTAACATCAATATTGTTGAGCTCAACCGTGCGATATGCCTTGTCAACCTCGGCTTGTGCCGATTTGATATCTTTGAACTCCTTGCGTGTTACTATCTCGCCCTGTGCGCCCGTGGTGCTTACAATGATATTGCCGGCATCGTCTTTCTCCATTCTGTAACCAGTGATGGTCGGCGTTGGTAGTGTCTTGCCTGTTACAACATAGTATGCTTTTGCTTTTGTTGCTTGACTAACATTCTTATCTTTCATCAATGCCGACATACGCTCATAGCCGTCAACATCTTTCTCGACTTGGCTGCGCTTGTCGTCTGCCGCTGCTTGTTGCTGTGGTTTCTCGCCTTTGAACAACAAAGATAGGTCTCCATAGCCATTGCGTTCCAATTCGCCTAACTCCGTCTTATTAAACGCTAAGTCACTTGATAATCGTGATACATTGTTTCGCACATAGTCCCCAAATGTCACATTCTCTTTCTTCAGCGCATGTAGCTCTAACAAGCGTTGTGGCACTGACTTTATAGCGCCGTGTGCCTTGAAACCTAAGATGGTTGCCATATTCTCTGACCAGACATCCATTGTTGCCTCTCCGCGTGTCTTGCCCGAGGCTTTAAGCTCATCATCTGTCATGGTCGCTACATCATATAATTCAGGCGTGGCAAAGATTGTGCCCTCTGTTGCTGCCGCTACAGTGTGCTGCACTCCGCGTGTCGCTACTTTGCCCGCGGTGCTTGACACCTTGCTGACAACTTTGTCTCCGACATTACCTATGATAGGGGAGACAACACCTGTCGCTGCTCCCATTAGCACACCGCGACCTGCGCTCTTTAACACTTCCAATCCTGAATATCCTTCGGTCTTGCCGGTGCTGTAGTCTGCAACGCCGCCATGAGCCATTTGCTCTTTGATGTTCTGTGTAGCCTCGAATGTGCCAAAGTTGCCGCCACCGCCCGCCATACCGGTCAATATTCGCGCTCCTAATCGAGTGCCGATATATCGCTGTGCTACGTCCTTGCTTACGCCTTTAAGCAATGTGTTGCCCAATAATCTTGTTGCACCTTTCATCGCTACACTTCCAACGCCACCGGCTATTGCCATTGTTGGGTCAGCTATCATATTGCCAACCATACCGAGAACGTTGAGTGCCGTGTGTTCCGACCCATATTGTTGCATCGCGGTATCGCGAGCTATGCTTTCACCCCATGAGTTGGCTCGACCTGATGCTTCATTCTGCAACCAGAAATCATAGTTCAACGGATTCTTATCGAGCACCTTCTTAAAAAAGAAGTCTGTCTTATCCTTGGGCATATTTGCTTTGATTGCCCTCTGATATAGGCTGTTGTATATCTCGCCCAACAATGCGTCTTGTGCTGCCGCTGCCGCTGTGCGTCCTTTCAGCTCTTCTGGATGTTCCATAAAGTATGCTGTATAGCTCGTGAGCTGTTTGTCACGCTCTCGCTCCGGCAATTGCTCATAGGCTTGTTGTGCCATCTTCTCAAAGTCAAACAGCTCTTTGTGCAGCGTTGTGGTCTTTAGAGATTCATCCCAATTCTCAGCACTTGGCACGACCAAGCCGTTCATTCCTACCGGCACAAATTCGTTCTGATGCTTTCGTCCTTTATTGAGCTCTGCGTCTTGCTTCTCGGCTGTTGACCATACATTGTCAATGGCATTGTCAAGAGAATACCATTCCTCACGGCGTTCTCGTGCTATTTCGTTGGCTGCTGCCTTGTTGGTGGTGACTGTTCCGTCCGGAGCAATGTATGTGCGCTCAACCTTACCGGTGTCAAAGTTCGCTGTCATGCCGCCGTCTTGCACGCGGTCATATCGGGTGACACCTTGAGCTGCTGCAATCTTCGCCTCGCCTTGTTCTCCTATATCCTTAACCTGTTCAATACCGGCTGCGACATTACGTCTGACTTGTGCCATTTGTTCATCGCTCGGTTTGAAGTCACGTTTACCATCATCGGTGCGTGTCTCGTATGTCCAGCCATCCAACTGCTTGGTGTATGCCAATCCGGCAACGACATGATGCAGCTTGCCTTGTTTGTCGCGCATATAGACACGGAGCGGTGCATCCTTCGTCCCGTTCTGCTGAGCAAATGATGTGATGCCGCCTGCTTTGTCGATGTCAGACTGCAACACCTCATAGTCCTTGCCACCTCGCCGCATCCTCACGATACTATCTTTCCCTGAGACTTGCGCTTGCTGTTCTGTCCTCACTGTGTCCACCGGTGCATTGAAGTTAAACGTGTCTATAACTTGCTGCGTTGGCGTCGGCATCTGCACTGCCGGCTGATCAGCTGCCGCTCCACGTTGTGACTGTGGTTGTGCTTGCTGCATCGGCTTGGCTTGTGGCTGTTGTGCCGGCTCGGTCGCTGTTTGCTGCGGCTCAGGCTGTTCATAGCTAATGGTGAATGGGCGCAGACCCTCATTGAGCATCGCCGAGGCGCGGTCGAGTGGTACGTCATAGTCCGCTCCATCATCGTCTCGCATCCTTACGGTCGAACCCGGATAGTCCTTTGCATACGAGTCCCACCCATACTTATCCACGTTTGACTTCGACACTTCGTGCTGCTTACCGTCCACCGTGAATTGATATTTATACTTCTTTTCTGCCATATCTGTCAATGTATCTGTTTATTCAAGTGGTACTTTACTCCTCGACTTGTTACTCTGCGGCTGGCTTGCACTGCTCTTGCCTTTGCTTCGCTTGTAGCTGTCCTTCTCGCTGCCACTTTGCTGCACTGGCTTGGCGGGATAACCTTTGCCTGCCTTTGAAGTGGTGCTATTAGAAGTTTCTGTACCTTCATCGGTTTGCTTTATCGTTGTTGTGGTAGATGTTTCGGTGCTATTTTCCCACGTTCCGGC
>CAYYAA010000150.1:2287-4489 GCA_964469875.1 uncultured Bacteroides sp. | reverse complement strand
GTATAGCAAGAGCTATATTTGTCATGCCCGGCTCATAACGCTCGGCAAGCTCCTTTGAGGCTGTCTCAGGTCGCTCCTTAAAGGTATTCACTATATCTTCATATTGTTTACGAGTTATATAGTTGGCGAATGTCGAAATCATATCTTCGTCAATAAGTTTCGCTATATGCGAGCGAACCGTTCCGGGTTGGATGCCTTTCTCCTCTGAAATTTCGCCAACACTAAGTCCGGCATTATGCAAGATAAGAGTCTCCTTGTAGGATGTCCCTTGCGGCATACTTCCCGAAAGACCTTCAAACTTGCGTATTGCGCTGATAAAGCTGCGACCATAACGCACTGCCTTGCGCTCAACGACTCCTGAAACCTGCAAAAATTCTTCTATAGTTTGCGGCTTGCGCTTCGCCATATCAAGCAAAGACGCATCACTGAACACAACAAGAGGCATAACCGAAGACTTTGCAGCAACCACACGACGCACGCTTTTAAGCTGCTCAAAGAGTTGCTGAACGGGGTCAACAGAATACTGCGGCATCTTTTTCTTCTTCTCACCACGCTGTTTCTTGCCTGCAACAACAGGAGCATAGCGCGATAGCTCTATTGCCGCCTCACCACGCAGGACTTTAACTCCGTATGGTGTAACATGAAGGTGATTTGACTTATCATAGGCTATTTCCATAAGTCCAAGCTGTATCATCTGCGTGATGTAGGCATTCCATTCGTCATGCGACAAGTCACGACCAACGCCATAGGTCTTAATTTGGTCATAGCCATTCTGACGAATCTCAGCACGAGACGAACCACGCAAAATATCATTGAGGGTAAAGATACCTATATTGCTGTTCGTGCGAACAATAGCGCTGAGCGCTTTCTGGGCAAGAATCGTACCGTCAAAACGATGTGGCGGGTCAAGACAGACATCGCAATTGCCACAGTCACAGTGTGTCTCTTCGCCAAAATAGCTAAGCAGAATGCGACGACGACAGATTGTTGATTCAGAATAACTTAACATACGGTCAAGCTTCTCACTATTTATCAACTGACGGCCTGACTCGTCAACAAAATTGCGCAACATTATCACATCGCCCATGGAGTAAAACATGATTGCCCTTGCCGGGAGTCCGTCACGTCCGGCGCGACCTATCTCTTGATAATAGCTCTCGATATTTGACGGCATATTATTATGAACCACCCAGCGGATATTGCTCTTATCTATGCCCATACCAAATGCGACAGTCGCGCAAACCACCTGCACATCACCACTGATAAATGCGCGTTGCGACGCTTCGCGCTCTTGCGCCGACATACCTGCATGATAGCAGACCGAGCGGAAACCGTGATTAACAAGTGTGTCGTTCATATCCTCAGCCTTCGCCCGTGATAGGCAATAGACGATGCCGGAGTCATTGGGGTGGCGACGGATTAAACTCTCAATAATCTCAACACGGCGTTTCTTGCCGGGATCGGGGTAGACTGACAACGAAATATTTGGACGGTCAAACGAATCGACATAGCAGAACGGATTATTAAGATGCAATTGCGTTGCTATATCATCACGCGTCAAGTGGTCGGCAGTTGCCGTGAGTGCTATGACGGGGGTCGATGGGTACATATCTTTTATACGCGACAAAGAGGTGTAAACCGGGCGGAAGTCGTGTCCCCACTGCGAGATGCAATGTGCCTCATCAATTGCAAATAGGCTAATCTGCATCTGTGACGACCATCGCTCCATCTCAATCATAAGTCTCTCAGGCGAGATATACAATAGTTTGATATGACCGGCGAAAACACTATCCATCACTTGACGGTTATAGTCCTCAGGCTGATTGGAGTGAACAGCCGCAGCAGGAATGCCATTGGCAACGAGAGCCGCCGTCTGGTCCTGCATCAATGCTATGAGAGGTGACACTACAACAGTGCAGCCTTGACGCATCAATGCCGGCAACTGATAGCACAGCGATTTGCCACCACCTGTAGGCATCAGCACAAGTGCATCACGCCCGCTGCAAACAGCATCTATAATTTCGTATTGTCCCGGTCTGAATGATTGATAGCCATAAAATCGCTTTAGCAGCGCAAGAGCCTCTTGTTGTCGCGTTAGATTTTCCATAGTACAAAGTTACGGCTTTTAAGCCAAACTCACACCCTTGTCGGAGCATTTTATAACGGAATCGTCAACTTATTGGTCAACTAATTGGTCAACTA
>CAYYAA010000150.1:0-2187 GCA_964469875.1 uncultured Bacteroides sp. | reverse complement strand
ATTGGTCAACTAATTGGTCAACTATTATGCCATTATTCAAGACCAATAATTTTTATTTGCGACAACTTTTATGTACTTTTGTAATATCAAAAGATAATATTATCGCTATGAATAAAGCTATCCTGATGGGGTTTGTTGGCACGGACCCGAAGTTGAGATATATCGAAGACCGAGCTGTGGCAGAGTTTACTCTCGCTACTACAGAGCGCGCGCGTACTCGTGCCGATGGCTCTATCGAAGTGCCGGAGCGCACCGAGTGGCACAATCTTGTGATGTGGGATAAGGCGGCAGAATTCGCCGAAAAATACATACGCAAAGGCTCACGTCTCCTTGTCGAGGGCAAGATTCGCACTCGCTACTGGGAGGATCGCAACGCCATCAAACGCCGCATCACTGAGATTTATGTTGATAACTTTGAAGTCCTGCCAAAGTAAAATCATTCTCGCACAATCTGCGCGCCAAGAGCATTGAGACGACTTTCGAGGTCTTCATAGCCACGGTCAATCTGACGGATGTTGTCAATTGTGCTGACACCGGGCGCACTCATTGCTGCTATAAGCAGGGCGATACCGGCACGGATGTCGGGCGAGTTCATATTATTGGGACGAAGTTCTGACTTATGGTCATTGCCGATGACCACTGCGCGGTGTGGGTCGCAGAGGATAATTTGCGCTCCCATGTCGATAAGATTATCCACGAAAAACAATCGGCTTTCAAACATTTTTTGATGTATCAGCACGCTGCCCCTACATTGTGTGGCAACGACAAGCATCACGCTCAACAAGTCGGGTGTAAGTCCGGGCCACGGCGCATCGGCTATGGTCATAATTGAGCCGTCAAGCGCTGTTTCAAGCTCATAGCTGTCTTGTGCCGGCACATAAATATCGTCGCCACACTGTTCGAGGTGGATGCCAAGACGGCGGAAGCTGTCAGGGATAATACCGAGATTGGCATAGCTTACATTTTTAATCGTCAACTCGCTGCGAGTCATTGCTGCCATACCGATAAAGCTGCCTACTTCTATCATATCCGGCAAAAGCTGATGGTCAACACCGCCAAGAGAGCTGACTCCGGTAATGGTCAACAAATTTGAGCCAATTCCTTCGATTTTTGCACCCATTGAGTTGACCATACGACAAAGTTGTTGCACGTATGGTTCACAAGCTGCATTATAAATTGTAGTGACACCATGAGCTGTGGCCGCCGCCATGATGATGTTTGCCGTGCCTGTCACCGAGGCCTCATCGAGTAATATATATGCGCCTATTAGTCCACTGATTTGAGCTTTTAGCATGTATGCTTCTTGACCATTAACCTGTGTTAGCGTTGCACCGAGTTTCATCAAACCGGAGATATGTGTATCGACACGGCGACGGCCAATCTTATCCCCACCGGGCTTTGGGAAATAAGCCATGCCACAACGAGCCAACAGCGGCCCTGCCAAAAGCACCGACCCGCGCAGGCCTGCGCTCTGCATCAAAAATTCTTCACTAAAAACATAGTCAGTATTTATGTTTGATGCTTGAAAAGTGTAGACACCGTGACTGCGATGCGTAACAGTCACACCGATACGGTGCAACATTTCTATCAAGTTTTGAACATCGACGATTTCGGGAACATTAGAGATAGTGACAGGCTCTGTTGTCAGCAAAGTTGCGCAAATAACTTGCAACGCCTCATTCTTTGCGCCTTTGGGCGTAATGTCACCGGACAATGGCTTGCCGCCGGTGATAATAAATTTGCTCATAGGTGTTCGACTTCGGGTGTTAATTTTATATCGAATTGTGTATATACTTTGTCTATGATTTTACTTTCGAGAGTGAGGATATCGTTAGCCGTAGCCTTGCCGTTAGCGTTGACGATGACCAACGGTTGCTTCTGCCAAACGGCAGCCCCACCCTGGGTTAGTGGTTTGCATCCGGCATGGTCGATGAGCCATGCGGCAGAGAGTTTGACCTTTCCGTCAGCCTGCGGATAGGCAGGTGCTCCCTCAGGCACGAGCTCAGGCGAAACTTCGGGATTGCGAAAGAACGAGCCGGCACTGCCAATCTCCTCCGGCAAAGGCAACTTTGCGTGACGTATCTCTAACACAACACGCCGCACATCTTCAGGGGTGCACTGATTCGATAGACGCTCTTTCAGTACGCCATAGTCAAGCAGTGGCGCAGTCAGACGCTGAGCCGGCGC
>CAYYAA010000149.1:0-4497 GCA_964469875.1 uncultured Bacteroides sp. | reverse complement strand
AGCATCTGCCTTACAAGCAGAGGGTCGGCGGTTCGAATCCGTCAACGCCCACTCCCGTTAAAAGTCTTACATCTTTATGATTGTGAGACTTTTTTTCGTTTTATAAGTTAGTGTAATTCAATTTAAATCACTAACTTTGCAATCCCTTATCAACCTCGGATTTCTTTTAGGTATATATCCGCTTTTATCTTTTTTTATTAACAACTGTAGTTTTATTCGCATGAATATTCGGTCATTTGTAGTTTCACTTTTATTGTCTGTCTGTTGTTTGGCCATGTCGGCTATGACTGATCAGGAAGTGATTAATTACATTAAGGCGCAAACTGCCGCCGGAAAATCTGAAAAACAGATCGGTACTGAGCTAATTGCCAAAGGTGTTACTCAAGAACAAGTGCAGCGCATCAAAGCTAAATACAGCAGCTCTGCCGGCGATGTTACATCTGACTCCCATTCTGAATCTATTATCCGTTCACGCGCCGAAGGCTCTAACGCTGCTTCGCCTAACGCTAATGTCGGTCGTGGTGGCGGCGAAATATCGGAGGTCGCAGTCGCTTCTGAGTTGCGTGACAACAGCCAAACCACTCACCGCATCTACGGTCACAGCCTTTTCAACGGTCAAGCTCTGACTTTTGAACCTAACGAAAACATCGCTACTCCTCAAAATTATCGCCTCGGTCCCGGCGATGAAGTCATCATTGACATCTGGGGCGAAAGTGAAGACCACATCCGACAAACTATCTCTCCCGAAGGTAGCATCATGATTTCTCAGGTCGGTCCGGTCTATCTCAATGGCAAGACTATCTCTGACGCTAATAAGCACATTAAGAGCTTGTTCGCTTCTAAATATGCCGGTGTCGGCTCTGACCAAACGGATGTCAGCGTGACTCTCGGTCAGATTCGTACTATCCAAGTTGACATCATGGGCGAAGTTGCCACCCCCGGCACCTATCGCTTATCGCCGTTCTCGACTGTCTTCCACGCCCTCTACAAGGCTGGCGGCATTAACGACATCGGTTCTATGCGTAACATCTATGTCCAACGCAACGGCAAGCGCATCGCCGGCATTGATGTCTATGATTACTTGTTCAAAGGTAAGCAAACAGGCAATATCCGCCTCCAAGAGGGCGATGTTATCATCGTGCCGCCTTATGACTGCTTGGTCAGTGTGACCGGTAATGTCAAGCGTCCAATGTACTACGAAATCACCCCTAAGGAGACCTTAAAGGACCTCATCTCTTACGCCGGAGGTTTCACCGGTGACGCTTATTCTGAAATGGTACGCTTGGCACGCCAGTCAGGTCGCGAAAACGAGCTGTATAACGTCTCATCTTCTGAGTTCAGCTCTTACCGTATGCACGACGGCGATATTGTCACCGTCGGCACTATCCTCGACAGATATTCTAACCGCGTTGAACTTAAAGGCGCTGTTTATCGCCCCGGTACTTACGCGCTCGGAGCTGGCATTAGCACCGTTAGCGACCTCATCCGACAGGCTGACGGCCTCACTGATGATGCTTACACCGCTCGTGTCCTCTTATATCGTGAGGGCGAAGACCTATCGCTGCAAGTCGAGGCACTCGACATCGCCGCTATTCTCGCAGGTCGCCAACCTGACGTTACTCTCAAAAAGAATGACTTACTCGTTATCTCAAGCGTTCACGAGATTTACGACCGTGGTCAGTTGACTATAACAGGTCAAGTGGCATACCCCGGCACTTTTGACTATGCCGACGGAACTACCATTGAGGACCTTATCCTCCAAGCCGGTGGCTTGAAGCAAGGCGCTTCAACGGCACGTGTCGATGTCTATCGCCGTGTCATTGACCCCGATGCTACAGAGCAAACAAGCCAAATCGCTCGCGCTTTCTCTTTCACTATCAAAGACGGTCTGCGCGTCAAGACTGATAATTCTGAGTTCTATCTCGAGCCTTATGACATCGTTGAAGTGCGCCGCAGCCCCGGTTATTCGACTCAGCGCATGGTGAAGGTGGACGGCGAAGTGGTCTTCGACGGGAATTATGCTCTTGAACACAAAAATGAACGCCTCTCTGACCTCGTGCGTCGTGCCGGTGGTGTCACTAAGGATGCTTACGTCAAAGGCGCTTCGCTACGTCGCAAAATGACTGAAGATGAATTGGCTACGCGTCAAAAGGCTTGGCAAATTGCCCTCGCTAACCAAGGAGGCAAGGATTCTATTTCACTCTCTAAGATGCAAATGAGCGACTCTTATTATATCGGTATTGACCTCGAACAGGCTTTGGCTAATCCCGGAACTATTCAAGACCTCGTGCTCCAACCCGGCGATGAATTGTTTATCCCTGAGGAAGTTGGTACGGTCAAAATCTCCGGCGATGTCCTTTATCCCAACACTGTCGTTTTCCAACCGGGCAAGAAACTCAAATATTACGTCTCTCAATCGGGCGGCTTCGGCGACCAAGCTAAGAAGAAAAAAGTATTCATCGTCTACATGAACGGCTCTGTAGCTCTCGCTAACGCTAAGGATGCCGACATCGAGCCGGGTTGCCACATCATCGTGCCGTCTAAGGAGAAAAAACTCGGCACGGACTGGGCTAAAGTCTTGTCTCTCACAAACTCTTTCAGCTCTATTGCCACTATGGCTGCCGCTATTTCCACAATGCTCAAGTAATAACTGTTATGCAAAAAGATAAAACAAATTATTATAACTGCGATGATGCTGCGGAAATAGATTTGCTCGCCCTTGTCTCTAAGGTCTGGCAGCGTCGCAAGACTGTCTACAAGTGGTGCGCCGTAGGTGCTGTTATCGGTCTCGTTATCGCTTTCAGCATCCCTCGCCAATACACCACGACCGTCAGAATAGCCCCGGAGTTTAACGGCTCTTCTCGCGCCTCAGGCTCGAGTGCAATTGCTGCTTTGGCTAATATGGCGGGCATCAATCTGAACTCCGGCAACTCTATCGACGCGGTATATCCTACGCTTTACCCCGACATCGTTGCCTCTATCCCTTTCATCACTGATTTGTTTGACATCCCCGTCACTGACGTGAACGGCACTTACACTAAGCCGCTTAGACAATACCTCAAAGAGGACGTCCGCGCGCCGTGGTGGTCTGCCGTTATCGGTGCTCCCGCTAAGCTCATCAGCGCTATCCGTCCCGCCGACGATGCCAAGCACCACGCAGCTAAAGCTGACTCTACTATCAACAATTTTAACCTCACCAAGGAGGAAATGCGTCTTTATCACGCTATCGCCGGCTGCATCGGCGTTAACGTCGAAAATAAAACCTATGTCGTAACCATCTCCGTGACCCTCCAAGACCCCATGGTCTCGGCTATCGTCGCCGACTCTGTCGTTTCGCGCTTAAAGACTTATATCACTAATTATCGTACCGACAAGTCACGCAAAGACTACGAATATTATCAGAAAATCACTGAGGAAGCTAAGGCTAAATATTACGACGCACAACAGAAATATGCCAACTATGTTGACCTCAGTCACAACATGGTGCGCCAGTCTGACCGCACTTATGGCGACCGCCTCCAGAACGAAGCGCAACTCGCCTTTACCCTTTACAACCAGACTGCTCAACAGATGCAGTTGGCTAAGGCAAAAGTGCAGGAGACAACTCCCGTCTTTGCCGTCCTCGAGCCGGCTACCGTTCCTCAACTGCCATCCAAGCCATCTAAAGCAATGATTCTCATCACCTTTATCTTCTTGGCTTTCGTTGGCGCTACTGTCAAAATCCTCTTCGGTGGCAAAATCAAAGGCATAAAAACAAACCTCAAAAACAGCTCTGACAAAGCTGACTCAAATGCTGACAAACATTAAGTCTTATATTAAATATCTAATGATAGCAGCAGTCCCACTGCTGCTATCATTTTATTGCCATGCCCAAGACTCTGACCCTTACAGCGACCTTATTCACCTTCTGAACGACAACCCCAAACCCGCCGAGCGACAAAAACAAAAAGTCGTAGACTTCGGCGAATACGGCGAAGAAATACTCTCCACATCAACAATCATCGAAGTCACTGACGTTGACATATCATCAACACTCGACTTCATGTCATCAAACCTCTCCGACGAACCCACTATCCCTTACGACCTATTCTTCAACACCTATGACTACGGCGACAACACGCCGCCCGAGATAACACCAGACCTACGCCGCGAAGACCTTGCAAAATTCAAACGCCCCGTCAGCGGACACCTAACCTCCCGCTACGGCTATCGTCCAATCTACAAACGTATGCACCACGGCGTTGACCTCAAACTCAACATCGGAGACACCGTCCGTGCCGCACTCCCCGGACGCGTAAAACTCTTAGCATACAACAAAGGCGGCTACGGCTACTTCATGATAATAACGCACGCCAACGGCTTAGAAACACTCTACGGACACCTCTCAGGCTTCATCGCCAAGAAAGGCGACCTCGTTTCTGCCGGAGACCCCATCGCCAAAGGCGGCACCACAGGCCGCTCCACCGGCCCCCACCTCCACTTCGAGACCCGCTACAA
>CAYYAA010000148.1:0-4504 GCA_964469875.1 uncultured Bacteroides sp. | reverse complement strand
CAAAATGCAAAACGGGATATTGCGTCCATTCGGTCTCTAACTTTTCCATCGCCAAGCCAGTGAACAAGTCTTTGCGCCCTTCGAAGTAACATTGGAGGGTACTTGTCAACAAGGACTTGCCGAAGCGGCGAGGACGGCTTAGAAATGCTACTGTCGAATTTTGAACTAATTTATAAATCAGCGCTGTCTTATCCACATACACAGCATTAAGTCTGCGCAATTTCGCGAAGCTCTGTATGCCTATCGGGTAATATGGTTGAGTATTCATCGTCTTTAAGATTTCGTGGCGGATTGTCAATTGCAAAAATAACACATCTTGCCGATTTTTCCAAACAATTATGACAGATTACATTAAGAAAGCTCCACCACACCCGAAGAGGTATGATGGAGCTTAGAAAATCTATGTTATTATATTATTTTACATCGCGTACACAACGTATTCTCGAACTTTGATAATACTTACCATAATAGCCAAATATATCCATACCCAAAACCTTACGGTCACTATAATCAATATACGCAAGATATGTCTTGTTATCAGATTCGTAATTTCTTACAGCATAGTTAATAAAATATTCATGCGAACAAGATATATAGTAATTTTGATTTTGCAGAAGACCTTCAATCCACATCAAACACATCTCGCTACTGTTCGGAATACGCCACGTGCCGAGGTCTGACTTATCTGTCGCTTCGGAATATTGACCACAGAGGCCATTTGCGTTCAAAGAATTTGTCCATTCTGGAATCAAAACTTTATAACTTGCTTCATCATTACCGGCGTTAGGGTCTTTTCTGAAAACAACTTTACCATTGCCATCCACCGTAATATAGGCATCACTAACATTCTTGAGAATGCTCTTTGCTATTTGGAATTTCTTATAAGGACGAGACGTCGGTGACGCAACACTGTGAGGTGCAAGTGCTCCCAAAGAGTAACCACGCAACATATTATCGCTAAAGTTATCTTGCGTGAAAGTGTAAGTATCTGCATCATAACTAAACGCATTATCTACTTCACTACCTGCTGTTGCTGAATTTTGAGGTTCATCTGCCGGATTGGTACCTAAATTACGCACACACCTTGCTGCAAAAGCTGCACCTTTTTCTCTACCATAAGGTCCCCATGGATTGTCACCTGTTGTCACACATTGCTCAGCCCAAAAGTACTGATAATCAGATGTTATAAAGTGGAAGTTATACGTTCCATCCCTATCAGCCGCTTCACATTTAGAAAGATTCCAGTTCGCGACAAAATAGTCCTCCGGATAGTCTGTAAATCTAATTATCGGGTCAGGCAACTCTGACTGAGCTACGGCAATCTGCATATACATACTTGATGTTGGCAGATACCATCTCAGCTCTTTCTCATCTATCACGCCATCACCATTTAGGTCGCGGTTACGGTTCATACAGATGGAGCTTGCCGAATATACGTTACTATCACTGGACGTTGGCTTGAAAGTACATTCAATACCGGAGGCTTTAGGCATATATACAGGATAGTCAGCTGCATCGTGATGGCAATAGTGGGTCGTTCCTTCATCAACGTGTGCCGGTACAGTCTCAGCTATCACTTGATCCCATTTCGTTATAGACTTATACTCCAAATATTTACCAATATTATATCTACCATTAGTATAATCATAGTTAGTGGTATTTCTTTCGGTATAGTAGTCCCAGCCCATATTAAGGCAATATGTTTCATCCTCATGCTCAACACCGACAGCTTTAGAGCCTTCGGTCATACCTTTATAGAACGTCTGTATCGCTTTTTGGCTGAAGGCATATTTACAGTAAGAGTATGAGCTCTCGGTGTCGTTAGATTTGTCCACGTTCATAATGAACTCAGCCATACGGTCGTCTTTGTTGACGTAATTTGGCCATGAGGTCTCCTCTCCTGATGATGGGTCATCGAATGTATATACATACTCATCGACAAATACGGTGTACCACTTCCTGCCTTGGTCATCAGCTGCGTTACTGTTTGTAGTCAATGTCGGAGCACAGAGGTCATCAAATGTCCATAGGTCTTTACCGCCGTTGTAGGAAGCGAGTACTTTCTCCCCGGTCGTCGGACGGAACTTAATCCATTCATAAAGCTGCGAGTTAATACCATCAGTCTTCGTGATATTTCCTTCCTTATCACGAGAGTAATAGTAATAATCATTGCCGTAAGGAGCAGTGATACGATATGTCAAGTTCTCGCGTTCTTCATCTGTGAGGGCGATATTAAATTCGCAATAGTGAGAGTCCAACTTCACGAAATCGCCGGTATCATCACTGACCCAACCTTCAGCGCCGGGCTGATTCTCGCCTTGCTTCTTTGCCTCAACAACAACATTCTTTACGCCGTTAATTTTGACGTTGTAAGTGTACTTGCTGTTACGACAGCAGTTGAAGTCTTGGGCTGTTTTCAACGTAGCATTACCGTTAGCGTCTTTGTCTTCGCAGTAGCCGAGGTGGATGGTGTAATTAACATTCGCTGTGCGGTGTATCATCTTCACACCGGAAGTCGGGTCGATAGGCTCTGCTGTTGTCGGGTCAAAGTCAGTGGTCTTGCCACTTTCAGGAGCGGCAACATAGTAGTCTATATCGGCGTTTATAACGACATAACTTGCATTGTTATTGTCGAGGTTTGTCTTAGAGGCGTTAACCAAGCTGCGATATACGCTGGAATTTGTCTCTTTATAATCGCTTGTACCTTCTGTGCCGGAAGTGGTCTTAAACTCGCGTTCACGTTCAGTGTAGAAATCAGCCGCATCAGGGTTGATGCCGACGTGGTCTGTGCCATCAAGGGCGTAGTCGGTTGCCGTGTGCTTATTCTCGAGCTGATAGAACTCGAAGTATTGCCCTGCCTTGCCTTCGCTGTTTGTTGTTGCTGTAAACAAGCGGCTCGCTAATGATTCATTGAAGAATTGTTCAGAACCGGTATAGTGGTCGGCAATATTGTCGGTCTGTTCATACAAATAACTGCCGGCAGGGATGTTGCAGACTTTCCACGTGTTCAGCGTCAGGTTGACATAATCGCCGGGGACGATGACAAACTTGTTATACGAAATAATGCGACGCAGATAGATTGCGCCGTCAAGATTGTTCTCGCCTTCTTTAATTGACACTGCTTCAATGGCTGACGGGTCATCATAAGACTTGCCGGGCGCGGCATACCAGCCTGACATGGTCAAGGTGTTAGCATAGATGTTAACATCCTTTGCATCAGGTCTCAGCACACAAATGTTCTTGAATTTGTCATAGGTAGTGGCTTCGTCAAGCATCTTGCGCAACGTCGAAGATTCACTGCCATATTGATTAATCTCTGAGACACCACTGTTCACATCAGAGTTTGCAACGGCAACGATATAAACGTCGTTGACCGATTCGGTGTAAATCTGTAGCTTATAATACTCGCCAACTTGCTCTTGTGTATTCGCAACGTCTGTTATGTAATAATAATTTACACGCTTGCCGGTATCCTTGCTATACAAGCCAATCCAGATGTTGTCGCAGTAATTAGCACCTTCCTCGTCTACAATAGTAGAGCGCGAAAACTCGCCCATGTCGTTAACCTTCACATTTAAGGTCAATGTTGCGGGTAATCCTTCCTCGACACGAGCTGTTTCTGAGCTTAAAAGATCTTCTTGACATGAGTTGCAAAACAGAGACAACAGCAGACCAACCGCTATCATGCAACCCTTTTTTCGATTAGACTCTCTCATCGTTTTTATTACCTTTAGTTAATGTCTGCTCCGAGAACGCATAACGTGATTTTTAGGTCGTGTCATCCCGGAGTGCTTGAATTATGGCAGAAGTGAAAATATAGGTTCGTTTTTCTTGCTGCGTATATTATTAACAAGCTAACGTTGAAAGAGTTCGTAAATAAATGCTAATTTTGCTTTTACGCTGTTAATTTTAAGTTTTTTATTTGTTTATACCCGCGAGTTTTAACTGCTCATGCTTGCTTCCAGTCGCTGACGTTGCGGGTCTCGGTTGAGAAGTTGATGCCGAGCTTTACCACCTCGCGACCGTCGGCGAGGTATGGCGTGGCATAGCCTTTTTCGTCTATCTGCTGCAAAGCTGCATCTGCCGTTGAGTCAATCTTTATCTCAACGATGTAGATATATTTGGGTGTCTTGATTGTGACATCTGTCGCACCTTTGGCGCTGCGCACTTCAGCATATACTTCGTTATAGAGCATTCGGAAGAAGAAGTAAAAGATGATATGGTAATGCGCTTCTGTCTTTGCTTCATCACTCAGTATATCTTTATCTCCTCGCATATAAGGAATCGAGCCTAACATTGACATAAAAAGTTTCATTGCCCCTGCGACATCACCCTTGCGGAACGCCGCAGATGCGCGCGAAACGTAGCTATCCATATCTGCCGAATCAACATCAGCATAAAGCGGCATCAGGTTTTGCAATAGTCCAAGACGAACTTCGCTATTCGGAATGCCTAAGTAATATTGTGATGTTTCTTGGTCATAGCCTTTTATGGTCAAGTAACC
>CAYYAA010000147.1:0-4509 GCA_964469875.1 uncultured Bacteroides sp. | reverse complement strand
TCAACGATGACCCCAACACCCCCGCACAAAGCGTAGTTGCGATAGAGACGGAACTACCGTGGATTCAATATCACGTATCTTATGCTTATGCAGCACAAGGATTCCGCATCCAATTCGCTTGTCAAGCATTTACAAATACCAGCCGTACCAGTCGAGAAGGTTGCTCAGCTCAATGGGAAGCAACCGAATCAATGTCAACGACTGCATACCAACAATTCTTTGTCGGTGCTGGTCCAAACATTGCAGATATGTATAAGAAGGCTGTAGAGCAAGGAGCATGGCACTATGCAGGTGCAGCTCTCGTTCTCAAATCATACGGCTTCTTGTTGATGGCAGATATGTTTGGTGAAATGCCTTACTTTGAAGCCAACTCTGCCTCGACATATCCCAAATATGACACAGGTGAGACTATCTACACCGAATGTTTAAAGAACCTTGATGAGGCCATTGAAGACTTTGGCAAGACACAACCTCTGACGGTGGCTAAACTCTCAGCCGGCGATAGTTGGAACAATGGTGATGTTAATAAATGGAAATGTATGGCTTACCTACTGAAAGCACGTACAATTAACCAAATGTCGAAGAAGTCACAATATTATGACGCTGATGCTATTCTTGCTGCATTGGATAATGCACAACAAAGCATTAACGATGATACATATATTGTACACTACGATGTCAAAGAAACATCTAAGGACTTCATTTCAACTGACCCATTGCAATCTAACACATTGTGGAACCAAACTTACAATGGAACAGCTGACCAAACTCGCATCACCAAATGGTTATATGATATTTTGACAAACTTTGACGGCAAAGGTATCGAAGACCCGCGCGCCAACAAAATCATTCCTTTCGGACAAATTGGTGTTGACGCAAATGGCAATCGCATTTGGTTACGTTCTCAAGGTTACGAAATGCGTGAAGGCTACACTAATGTAGGACGTACCGACAATAGTCCTTATCGCTACACAACTCGCGAAGCAGATGGCTCTAAATGGATTGTAGCTGATGCAGGTCACGAGGCCGATACTGTTTACATTCCATTGCGTTCAGGCTCATATGGCGTTTATGAAACGCGTTCAACAGGTGTACTTTGGACAGGTACAGGTGACAGCCGCTACGCATTGTCAAGCGGTAACGTTTACTTGCGCCCCGATTCACCTCTTTTGTGGGCGACATATGCAGAAGCTTGCTTTATCAGAGCTGAGGTACTTATGCGTAAGGGCGACAAGTCAGGTGCATTCAACGCTTATAAGGCAGGTATCAAGGCTAACATTGATGAGTTGAACAAAGCTCTTACTGAGAACTGGACCGATGAAATGTATAAAGATTGTCCTTCATTTGGAGCTATGTCACAATCAGACATTGATAACTTCTTGAACAATGCAATTGGTACATCAAACGACATCACTATGGAGAAAATCATGACTCAGAAATTCATCGCATTACTTTACCGTTCTCAAAACTGGGATGATATGCGCCGTCATGATTATAAAGACTATATGGGATGGGCTCAACCATTTGAACATTCAGTAAATGCCGGTTCTTTGAAGAGTATACCTCAGGGTAAGGTATGGCGTCGTATCAAACCAAGTTCACACGAAATTAACTATAACTTCGACAACTTGTACGAAAGCAATCCTCACTTTAGTGATGATGACGTTTACACTCAACCTGTTTGGTGGGATACTGAAGAATAATAATTATGAGAAAGTTCAAACCATACCAACTATTAGTTCTGTTGATTTGCTTATTCGCAGCAAATTTTACAGCGAGTGCTGACGAAACCAACACATACTTCCTCACACTTAGACCATATCAAGAAGCATCTTTTGTCCCATCGACTACAAATTATTCACGAGTTGAATGGTATGTATCTACACCCAAAGATTACGATTGCAACGTAATCGGAGAATATGCTGAAGTTACAAGTGTATACGGTGATAGTTTTACCGCATACTTCAACACTTGCGGATTATACTTAGTAACTTACCTTTACTTCGATAGCAACGAAAATCTTATTCAAACTGATGTATATGATATTCTCTGTAAATGGTAGCGACTTTCCATTCTAAACATACAAAAAGCGCGGTGTGCTGAGCACGCCGCGCTTTTTGTATGTTTAGAATTGTAGTTGATTGACGGGTGGGTCTTTGAGGATGATGCGTTTATCGGCATCGAGGAGGTAGAATGTCGGGGTTGCGGGGAAGTGATAGAGTTCGCGGTCTTCGATGTGGCTGAGGTCGTATCCGACAAGCCATGTTGAGGGGAACTTGGAGAGTGTCTCTTGCCAGCCGCTGCGGTTGTCGGCGATGCAGATGGCGAGGACTGTGATGCGTCCTGCGGCAAGGCTGTTGTTAAGATTTTGATTAACAAACATTTCGGAGAGTATCTGTTTACATTCCTCGCAGTCAGGGTCATAGAATACGACGAGTAATCGGTCTGCCGCAGTCTTTAGCAAGGTTGAGGTCTTGCCGTTGCGGTCGACATAGCGAAAATCTGTAGCGAGCGTACCCGGACGGTTCATAGCGATATGACGCAACTGGTCGCGTGGCCTAATCTTCTCAGCATTCGAGCGATAATCAGAGGCAATGACAGCACGAAGGAAGTAGGCGTAGTTATCCTCATTGCGCATCGGCGAATTGGGGTCATAGAGATATTTCTCAGCCACTTCAAGCACACGGTCATAGGCGTTAGAGTCAACCTCTGCGCTATGCAGCAGATGTGCTACGCCATCGGCAATCATAGCGGAATCGGCAGCGGCAAAGAGTGCCTGATAGTTAGCAAAAGATTGCTCAAAATAGTTGGGATTATTGACTTGCATAGTGTCGCAGAAGTCGAGTTTATCCCAATAGTGGTTTAACAGATAAGACAGACGCGCTTCACGTGTCGTGAGTGTTGCCGGGATTTCCGGGATACTCACAGCTGCGACTGCCTCTTGTGCAGTGTCAATGGTGGTATCAGCGCCACGGTCGGCATTGCCGCCGCAAGCCGCCAGCGATACTCCAAGCATAGTGTAGATAAATAAGTGTCTCATTGGATAGTGTTTTTATTAGACTAATAAGGCTAATTGGCTTTATTGGTCTAATTAGTTAGCGTTTTTCGTCAAAAGCGGCAAGGATAGTGGTCAGCTCGGCGCGGATTTTGCGTAGACGGTCTATGGCTTCGTAGCGGCGAGTGACACCGCTGCGGTTGCGCTTTAGCTCGGCTTGTGCAGCGTCAAGTTTTAAGCCCTTTTCCTTGACCAAAAAGTATATCATGCGTATCACTTCGATGTCGGAAGCGGTGTAAGTGCGTGTTCCGGCGTCGTTGCGACGTGGCTTTATTATCGTGAATTGTTTTTCCCAAAAGCGCAAGGTCGTAATCGGGATGCGCGTAATCTCGGAGACTTCTCCGATTTTGTAATAGCGTTTACTTAAAGAGTCATGCATATTGTTTAAGGTTTAGTCCATGACGTGACCGGCATTCTCGGCGAGACGTATCATCTCGTCATACTGAGCAGGTGTCAAGTCAAAGAAGTAGTAGTTTACAGGATTTTGAGGCTCGCCACGGAGTCGCACTTCATAGTGGAGGTGCGGACCGGTGGACTTGCCGGTATTGCCGACCTTGCCGATAAGGTCACCGCGCTTGACACTCTGGCCGTTGTGGACAAGGATTTCGGAAAGGTGGGCATATCGTGTCACGTAGTTATAGCCGTGATTGATTTCGATAAGATTGCCGTAGGCACTTTCCCATGATGAGTGTATGACAGTGCCGTCACCGGTGGCGTAGACCGGTGTGCCTTGTGGCGCACTGAAGTCCATGCCTTCGTGGAATTTCTTTGTGCCATATACGGGGTCAACGCGGTAGCCATAGCCTGATGCCATCACGCGCAGGTATTTCTCTGAGACGGGCTGTATGGCGGGGATGTGGGCGACACGTTGGTCGAGCATTGCCGCTTGGTCACGCAGGTAGTCGTATGACTTGATTTGCGAGTAGATAAGTCGCTCAAGCATATCGAGTTTGTTGTTGACATTGCGCAGGAGTTCGGCATCCGGCATTGAGTCGAGGGCGTCGTAGGCGCGTTGGCGTTCAAGTCCGGCATAGCGGCGTGCGGCAGTCATCGGCTCGGCTTGGAGCATGACACGATAGAAGTTGTTGTCACGCGCAGCAAGGTCTTCCATGACCGTTGTAGCCTCGTCGATGCGACGGTTGAGGACATCAACTTGAGAGGCAAGGCGTTCATTGGTTTTGCGCAGCTCCTTCTCGCGCGGTGTGTCGATGACATTGTAGGCAAGGATGCAGAGCAGCAGTGCCACGATAACACCGACTATGAATTGGCGGACAAACACATAGAGTCGCTCGCGCTTTGACGGATAAACGCGCTCAAATCTTTCGGTTGTCTGATTATATCTATAGAATACTTTTTGACTCATTCAGGATGATTTTAAAGGGTCAGTCAGAGATATATAACTGATTTTGTTTGCAAAAATAATAACTTTACGCTACTTTTGTATCGTAATTTAC
>CAYYAA010000146.1:0-4512 GCA_964469875.1 uncultured Bacteroides sp. | reverse complement strand
TGATTAAGATGCCTGCGAGCGAACCGATGGGATTAAATATTTGTGCAATATTCAATCGGCGAGTGGCCGTGTCGTGCGTACCCATCACCATGATATAGGGATTCGCTGTTGTCTCAAGCACGGAGCAACCACCAGCCATCACGTAGATTGCGAACAAATAGAATACGTACGAATTCATCTGTCCGGCAGGATAAAACAGCATTGTGCCGAGAGCATAGAGCAACAAGCCGAGAATGATACCGGTCTTGTAGCTATAACGCTGGATTAGCAGCGCTGTAGGCAGAGCAAAACAGAAATACGCGCCGTAGAATGCGAACTGGATGAGCGACGTTTGGAAATCGCTCATGGACATAATGCGTTTAAATGCCGACAACAGTGTGTCGGTCATATTGTTGGCAACGCCCCACATGAAAAACAGTGAGCTTACCAACAAAAACGCGACGATATAATTCTTACCGTCCTTGCGGAATAATGTGGATTTCATTTGTTGTCAGTCGGCAAGCAAAAGAATTGCTCCATCATTTTCCATTTCTCGTCTGACGTGTAACCTGCAGCGAACTGCTGAACTAACGACACATGGTCTTCCCACTCCTGCTGACGTGGCAGAGTTGCGAGCTTTGCCATCTGCGTGTCCCAATCGAAGTCCACCGGCGTTACGACTAACATAACAGCTGTTGTGCCGAAAAGAAAGAGCTTCATCTCAAGGATACCGACTGCGCGAATACCCTCTGGAATCTCTTTCCAGATTTCAGCATGGATCTTCTTATATCGTTCTATAAGTTCCGAATCATTAGCCAACTGCAACGTTTGGCAATAAATTTTGGTGGGAAAATCATATTGAGGGTTCTCATACCCACCGCCCTGTAAAATTTGATTGTTCAATTTAATATAATTGCTTTAAATGTACCGAAAATCAGCTTTACATCAGTCCAAAGCGAGGCTTGTGTAACATATTCCAAGTCTATTGCCAATTTATCCGGCATCACATGTTCGATATATGTTTGGTCAGGGTTTTCGGCAGCAGCGAGAATTTCATTCTCATTACGATAACGAACGGATGCAAGCGATGTGATGCCGGGGCGAACGTCAAGCACATGAAGCTGTTCTTGAGTATACATATCCACATATTTTCGCACCTCAGGACGTGGACCGACAAGGCTCATATCTCCAATAAAGACATTGAGAAGTTGAGGAAGCTCATCCAACTTGTATTTGCGCATGTAATAGCCTGAGCGCGTGACACGCGGGTCTCTACCGCCTATTGTTATCAATCCTAACTTATCAGAGTTGGGGCGCATAGAACGGAATTTAAAGAGCTTAAAGTCCTTATTGCATCTACCAACACGCACTTGGCGATAGAACACCGGGCCTTTTGAGTCCGCTTTAATCCATACCGCTAAAACTATAAAAAGCGGGCTGAGACATAGAAGTCCCAACCCACTTGCTATAATGTCGAAAACTCGTTTCACTTGATTATTTCAACAAAATTTGAGATGACATAATCGACATCATCATCGCTCAACAATGTATGGAGCGGAAGTGTCACTTCGTTTTTAAATTGATTAAACGCATTGGGATAATCCTTGATGTCGAAACCAAGATTTTTGTATGCTGTCATCATTGGTAGTGGCTTGTAATGGACATTGCAAGCGATACCACGCTCAGCCATCTTAGTAATTATCTCGTTGCGTTCTTCAGTAGTTTTATCCAAAAGACGCACGAGATAGAGGTGGCCACATGAGCGATAATCTGCGCCAAAGTGATTAAGCACTTGCACATTAAATGGCTTCAACGCTTCGTCGTAGCGTTCAATGATAACCTTGCGACGGTCAAGCAGGTCTGGATAACGTCTCATCTGCGCCAATCCGATTGCAGCCATGATGTCCGTCATATTGCTCTTATAATATGGTGCAACTATATCATACTCCCATGCTCCGAGTTTTGTTTTAGCCAAGGCATCTTTGTTCTGACCATGAAGCGAAAGCAATTGAATATGTTTATAAACAGCCTCATTGTCAATGCCATGACGAGACACCCATGTCAGAGCGCCACCCTCAGCTGTCGTGAAATTCTTAACGGCGTGGAATGAAAATGAAGTAAAATCGGCAATTTCTCCACACATCTTGCCATGCCACTGAGCGCCGAAAGCATGTGCCGCGTCTGCAACTACGATCACACGACCAAAAACTTTCTGAATCTCATTCGATGGATGGAATAAATGCTTTTTAGACTCAACAGCAGCAAATACTTTGTCATAATCACAAACTACACCACCAAGGTCAACCGGCATAACCACCTTTGTTTTTTCAGTGATAAGGTCAGGCAACTTGTCGTAGTCAATTTCAAAACTGTTAGGTGCACAGTCAATCATGACAAGTTGGGCACCGACATGAGTAACAACGCTCGCTGTAGCGGTATATGTGTACGCCGGAACTATCACCTCGTCGCCAGGGCCAACGCCAAGCACTCGAAGAGCAGCTTCCATGCAAGCGGTAGCAGAGCTCTGACATACAACTTGTTCGGTATTGCACATTTTTGCAATTTGTTGTTCAAGTAGTTTTGTGCGAGGGCCTGTAGTAATCCAACCGGACTTAAGAGCCTCAGCGACTTCTTTCACTTCAGCATCAGTTATATCCGGCGGTGAAAATGAAATTTTCTTATTGTTCATTAGGTATGTTTATTAATTGCTCATTTTAGTTACATAGAAAAGTTTTTTATATCCATTGCCAAATACATTCATTATAGTCCAGAATGTAGCAGCAATTGGATTCATCTCTTCCGCAATGCGGAACAATGGATAGTGTGCCCAAATTCTTTCCCAAATCGGTTTCGGTGTTATACTATCATTTCTCCGACGATATCTTGCTAAATTTTCTTTCAATAGATAACATGGAGATTTACACACCACCTTTAGCCATATCGCGGTATCGTTATTCTTACGCACATCATTAATTTGGATTAATCCGATTGCATCACTGTTGTACATCACTGATAAACATCCGGGCCAGCAGCAAGAATACATATCAAACTTATTAACTCTGCTTATTCCACTAACATGAACGCCAAGAGGCTGTCCTTGCTCATTAATTTCTGAATATTCATGATAGGTAAACATGTAATTATTTTCCACCATAAACTTCAACTGATGTTCTAACTTATTGGGGAGCCACAAATCGTCACTATCAAGAAAAGCGATCCACCTACCATTTGCCTCACGCAAAGCCCAATTACGAGTCAATGCTGCACCATAATTTTGGGCGTTTTTGAAATATCTGATACGACTGTCATTAAAGGCATCCACCAGTTCCTTAGTATTGTCCGCCGAACAGTCATCTACAATTATTATCTCCCAATTTGTATAAGTCTGGGCTTGAACACTCTTTATTGTATCAGAGATAAACGTAGCACAATTATATGTCGGCATTATTACCGACACAAGTCCATAATCTTGCATATACTTTTGTCAAACATTGACCTTCTTATGTTGTTCGGAGCTTGGAATGAATCTCATTATATACGTATCCATTCATTTAACCAAATATCTAACTTAGCATCACGGTTAACCCATTTTTTGGGTGCTATCACCCTCCCTTTTCTATTGTTGAGAAATGCGCCCCACCATGAGAAAGATGAGTTTGCGATTATCAAATCTTTACAGTGAGACATTAAGAACATATCCCAACATGACATGCTACCGATATTCTCAGTTACGAAATAAACATCATGGCCGAGAAGCAAAGGCTTGATATTATTTTCACACCACTCTATATCATTCGAAAATATATAGAACGTGTGTTTCAAACCATCGCTAACTATTTTATTAATTCCGTTAGTGTAGTATCCGAGGTCGCAAATGCCGTTAAACTCTGGGGAGTATAAATAATCGCCACGACGTATATGCATTCCTACGCTATTGTCTGTAGACTCCATATCTTCAATATACTTCTTATTCACCTTGTTTGGCTCGGAATGAGCAAACGTGTACAGCACTTGTTCACGTATATTCTGAAAGTGATGTACAGATTCCCAGACGCCTTCATAGTAGCAATCGCCTTTAATATCATAGACGGTCTGGACATATTCAAATATTTCAGATATAGGCTGAATATATTCTGTTTTACGTTTCGGCATCACACGTCGGATAACTCGGCTTAGCAAATAGTTTGGCATATACCACGTCACCTTCATCAAGTCTGAGACCTTGGCTTTGGTCAACTTTGCATTCGGGAAGACCTTATCCACTTCGTAGCCATTATGGATGTTTGCACTGCGGATTTTCTTTACAAAGAGATAATTGAAGTGAGATACATCAATTAATATTTTTTCCTCCGGAAATCTATGTTGCAAACTAAGTGCAAAAGCGTATTGAAACATCTGATTTCCTAATCCGCCAATTATATTTACAATTTTCATTTTTAGTAACTCACAACATTGTCACTTTAATACGTGAGATTTATTAAAGAACTTATACCTCCCTGTAAGAATCGGCAAGTATCTATTTACTATATAAAT
>CAYYAA010000145.1:0-4532 GCA_964469875.1 uncultured Bacteroides sp. | reverse complement strand
AGTTTAAACTCGATGGCACTGCCGAGGAAGCTCTTGCGCAAATCAACGACAAAAACTACGTTTTGCCCTTTGCCGTCGGCAATCGCAAACTCGTGAAAGTCGGTGTCAACTTCTCATCCAAGACGCGCAATATTGAGCGCTGGATTATAGAACAAGATTGATTTAGTGCTCTTTTTATAGCTCTATCTCGATGATGCCGCCGTAGGGTGGCTGGGCGGCAAAAGCATTGTCAAGTGTGACCATGCCCTTTATGAGCATTGCTTGTAGCTGTATGCCACCGTGCGCAAAGATTGCAACTCTCTGATAATCTTTTCCTTTTAATTCGTTGAGAAAGTCCTCCAAGCGGCGACGTTGGTCGGCAAATGACTCGCCATTGGTCGCAGGCAAGTTGTAATAGTCCTCATACCACGCTTGCAGGTGAGGGTCAGTGATTTCGTCAAAACGCTGCATCTCCCAATCGCCGAAATTCATTTCCAAAAGACGCTTATCTATCTGTGCATCAGCATATCCGCAGTAAGCAGCCAAGCGGCGACAGCGCGTCAGCGGACTGCAAAACACACGGTCAAACTTCATCCCGTCAATTTTCGCGGCAACTTCCCTCGCTTCGTCCTCAAATGTCTCACGCAGAGGCACATCCGTCTGTCCATAGCATACGCCTTTGGCTACATCAACAGATGTGTGTCTAATTATATAAACCTTCATCAGATATTTAAGTTAATTATCAGTGTTGCAATTAGATAGTAGCTTAATTCGCAGAGTAGAAAGGATGCGCCGCAGCAGTCGCCGGTGTAGCCTTGCAAACGCTTGTGCATCAGTGTGATTAGTAGCGTGATTGTCACCACGGGCGCAATGGCTGCCGCGCGTGTCATCCCCGGCATTAGTGCGGCAACGGGCAAGGCGCTTGTTATAAAGGTGATAATCAGCACTGCGGGGCTGAGCTTGTCGTATATGACTTTTGCCTTTGCCTCTTGCTCACGGCGAGCATAGGGCAGAAAATTGATGATGTGCGAGGCGCAAAATTTGCTCCATATATCGCCTGTAAAGACCACTGCGCACGCTTGTGCTGCCGTTAGTGATGATAATAAGGCAAACACTAAGGCGTAGTATAAAATCAATCCAAGCACGCCGTATGTGCCTATATGCGAGTCTTTCATTATTTCCATAATGCGCTCTCGCGTTGTGCCGCCGCCAAAGCCGTCGCAGAAGTCGGCGAGTCCGTCTTCATGCAGCGCTCCGGTTATCAGCAGACGTGACAGCAGTGCCAATATAACCGCTGCTGACATTGGTAGCACCTGTGCTGCGAGCCACAGCACTGCCGCCATTACGCCACCCGTCAACCAACCGACAACTGACCAGTAGTCCACAACGCGTTTAAAGTAGACGGTTGGAACTTCGACTATGCGCCACAGCGGTAGGCGCGTGAAGAATATCAGTGCGGCAAGCAGATGTTTCATTGAAAATATTTTGTGACGTTAGTGTCTGTAAATGAATCCATTTCGTTTATCATATTAACGGCAGATTGGATTATCGGGTAAGCGCAAACAGCGCCCGAACCTTCGCCGAGACGCAAGCCGAGGTGGAGTAGGGGCTTTGCACCAAGTGCCTCTAACACAAGTTTATGTCCTGATTCGTCTCCTTGATGTCCAAAGATTGCGTAGTCCAACACCGCAGGGTAGAGTTTAGATGCCGCCAAGATGCAGTTTGTCATTATGAAGCCGTCAACGATGATAATCATGCCCTCTTGAGCGGCTTGCAGCATTGCTCCGACAGCCATCATCATCTCATATCCGCCAAACCATGCCATTTTATCCTCGACAGTGCCGTCGCCCTTGTAGTTGGCGAGAGCGCGACTGAGCACGTCATATTTGTGCTTTACGCCCTCGTTGTCGAGGCCTGCGCCTGCGCCGATGCACTCGTGGAGGGCTATGCCTGTGAACATGTGCATCCACATTGATGATGGCGAGGTGTTGCCGCTACCCATTTCGCCAAAGCTGATGATGTTGCAGCCCGTGGCTCTCACTTGCTTAACGACATCTGCTCCTGACTCAAGACATTGGTCCATCTCCTCGTGGGTCATTGCTGCCTCATGGAGGAAGTTGCGTGTGCCTTTGCGCACCTTCTTGTCTATGATACCGTAGTCAGCTGGCACGTCTTTGTCAACACCTGCATCGACCAATACGAGCTTGAAGCCGTGTTGGTTGCACAAGAAATTGATACCCGCACCACCGCGAGCAAAGTGGTATAGCTGCTGCCACGTCACCTTTCGCGGCGATACGCTTACGCCCTCATCTATGATGCCGTGGTCGGCGGCAAAGAGTACGTTATGCGGTAGCACCAAGCGCGGCGTGAGTGTTTGCTGTATTAATCCGACCTTGACAGCAAGCTCTTCGAGCATACCTAATGAGCCTTTAGGCTTGGTCAGATTGTCTATCTTTGAGATTAGCTCCGCCTTGATTGTCATATCAGGGCGTGCGATGTTGAAGCATTTCATCTTACTATTTGATTTTTAAGGGAATACCTGATACCATGAGATAGACTTCATCGGCTGCTGCGGCGATATATTGGTTGAGCCAGCCTTGCAAGTCGGTGAATTTGCGCTGTATCTTGTCTGCTGACACACCGCCGAGACCTATCTCATTGGTCACTATGATAAATGTGGCATCCTGCTGCGCCAACTTGTCAAACTCGGCTTTTGCAGCAGCCAACGCCTTGTGAGTGTCGCTGTCTAAATTAAAGAAAAAGTTTGTAGCCCAAAGTGTTACGCAGTCCACGACCACCGTGCGGCCTGTGTAGTCATGCTGACTTATCCACATTTCTTCCTCGATATTGGTCCACTCGCTGCCGCGCTCGGCTTGGTGACGCTTGACGCGCTCGCGGAACTCGTCGTCCCAGACTTTTGCCGTGGCGACATAGACGGGTGTGGGTGATAGCGCCAAGGCTGTCTTTTGAGCGAAGCTGCTCTTGCCTGAACGCTGTCCGCCGGTGACTAATATTATGTGACTGTGTGACATGGTGTTATGCTATTTTTGCGCTTGCTTGCGCTGTTGATATAAGGTCTCAATTATCTCACTAATCTGATTGACAGAGATATGCGATGAATCGCAGACGAGGTGGTAGTTGTTGACATCGGTCCAGGTCTTGCCTGTATAGTGCTGATAGTGCGCTGCTCGTGAGCGATTTATGCGCTCTATCTCTTGCGCTGCTGTTGCGGCGTTAAGACCGTAGTTGGCAATGGCACGCTCCACCTTGTAAGGCATATCGGCATGTATGAACACGTTGATACAGTTTGGATTATCGCGCAAAATCCAATCAGAACAGCGACCGACAATGACGCAATCGCCCTCGGCGGCAATCTTGCGCACCACGCGGCTCGTTGCCACAAACACGGCGTCACTCGGCGACAGCGACTTCTCTATCGGCGCTTCATAATCGTGCATCACCATGCGCAGCAGCAAGTTGGGGTTGACCGACTGCTCGCGTTGGCGTACGTCGCTCTCTGTCATGCCACTTTCCTCTGCGGCTAACTTAATGAGTTGATTATCATAGAATTTAATGCCCAAATCATTAGCAATTTTCTTGCCGAGGTCATGACCGCCACTGCCATATTCACGCGCTATGGTGATAACGACAGGCGCTGTCTCTTTGGTCAAGTAAACAGCCTCTTTTGTTGACGAATGGTCAACGTCAAACCATTTGCCTATGGGCTTAATGAATTGACCGAATAGCTTAACGAATGGCCCGGTGATAAATGCCGCAATGACCGTGCCCTCTCTGATACCGTCTATCCTGCCCGTATAAGACAAAGAAAATGCGATAGCAATCAGCACCAATGTCCAGTCAAAGCCGACCTTCAACAGCCCAAATTCGCGCTTAAAACGTCGCGCAGCGACTTGCACGGTGTACTCACCGCTCAGCATAGTCACGTCAGCGAGAACCTCCAAGCTGATACCAAATGCGAGCACCGCACAGCCCATTATCAGCGATGCCACTTGCAGAACATAGCCCTCGGGGTGATAGCCCGACAGTATCGACATGGTGAGGTCTATAAATGAGCTGAAGATGATTGAAACTGGTATCTGGATTATCAGGTCAGCACGCTTCTCGCGAATGCCCTTGCGCCCAAGCATTAGCATCTGGCACATTATCATTACCACATTCATGATAAAAGTAAACGTGCCCATCGTGAGAGACGTGTTGAGGCTCAGTACATAAGGAACGCTCGATATCGGTGACGTTCCCAACAATGATCGTGTAATCAAACTTACACCAAAGGCACTAAACAACAGTGCCCCTGCAAATACGGCATAACGTCGTGTTAATTCTTTTCTACTCATAATCGACTACAAAGTTACAACACAATCTGATACACATTGCTAATTTTAACACAAAATATCATTGCCCGCTTTTTGCTCTGTTTTAACCCGTTTTTGACCCCTAAAATAAAAAAGTTATGTTAAAATTATTTTGTAACTGTCAGATATACATTATTTTACGCGATTAAAATAGGTTAAATAGCACGTGGTGGCTATTTT
>CAYYAA010000144.1:0-4563 GCA_964469875.1 uncultured Bacteroides sp. | reverse complement strand
TCAAGCCGGCAACACCCGTCGCCAATGCCGTTAGAAATAGACTTTTTCCTTTCATATTTGATATTCATTTTCTTATATAACAACAAAGTTATGAAAAATCTTTTGATTCTCTCGCGGCAGCAGCTAAAATCTTTATCATCAATCTTCAAACAGAAAAGGCGCGACCTCCGCCGCGCCTTTCGTTGCTATTTTAGAAACTTGTGCCTATTGTTTATTCCGATGGCGTTTCTGTGATAGTGATGAACTCGGTATTATCTTTAAATCCTGAAGTGCCGGCGTCAGCCCAACCCATATATTTCCAGTATTGATTCTGAGCTTTAACTTCCGTAGTTACATCGGTTGTAGCGCCACTTACAAAGTATGATGTAATATCGCCGGTGAAGCTACAATCAGTGAATTGCGCCTTGACAGTTATATTATCACCATAACTTTTATAAAAAGAGCCGGCAAGACCGCCAATTGACATATTACGTGTGTTTAATGTCTTGCCATCGGTTAATGTGATTTTATTATTATCATCATTTGAATTATAAAGTGTAACATGACCGCTACAAGTGCAATTTGTTAGAATATGACCTTGTTTAGTGGTTTCTATTCCGCCAAAAAGACCGCCAACTGAGACGCCTTTTAAAGTCGAGTTTGTTGCGATAACATTTATATTTGAACTTATGTCTGTTTGTGGGCCGTATTCCATGTATCCTCCCACGCCACCGCAGTGGTTGCAGTCTATGCCTTTGACATAGCTTCCTGTCTCAGCCTCTATTTTTACGTTCTTAAGAACACACTGGCTACCGCGACCAATTAAGCCGCCAATATATCCGTTAACGCCATTCACCACAATATTTCCTTTTATTGTGACATTCTCAATTGTCGTTGGTATTTCATTCCCGGATACTCTATGATATGATACAAGACCGGCAAGTACGCCTGAACAGGCGCCACTACCTTCGTTTGCGTTCGTAATTGTTGCATTCTCAATGGTGAGATTTTTAATTGTAGCGCCGGTCACAAAACCGAATAATCCTGCTAAATCATCTTCAGGAGTATCACTATTATCAACATGTAAATTGCGGATAGTGTGTCCATTTCCGTCGAATATGCCGCAGAAACCATTTCCTTCGCCGACTTCGATATTAGCAGCAATAGATCTCCAACGTTTGTGGTTTAGGTCGATGTCAGTCATTAATTTAATGGTAACCTGA
The DNA here is from genome assembly GCA_964469875.1 of uncultured Bacteroides sp. Taxonomy (GTDB): domain Bacteria; phylum Bacteroidota; class Bacteroidia; order Bacteroidales; family Muribaculaceae; genus CAG-873. The sequence continues at coordinate 3,361 of CAYYAA010000144.1, read as the reverse complement.
CCTTTCTCGTTATAGTATTCTGTGCCTCCGTTGCCGGCAAGTGATAGTCTTGCAAACTGAGCTTCATTATTTATTTCGATTACATTATTCTCATCAGGAATTACCACTTCTGTTGTTACGCCATCCCAGAAAAAGATGTTGTTGTCTTCGCCGCTATAACTGTTGTCAATGCTGACGGAATAATCAGCTGAGTTGGTGATTAAACTACCGTAGATGTTTGTACGATAGTTGCGAAGAACCGGAATGTTTGTGTATTTTTGCGTAAATTTACCATTGTCAACATTAAGCGCAACATCGACAAGGCTTTTTTCTTCCGGTACGAGAATGTAGTTCATTGATATGTAGTCAAATCCTTTTACGGGGAAAGCTTCTTCCGCGTCATCAGGTCTGTCAGCATATCTAAATGTAACTTCTTCCGGTTCTGTAGCTTTACCTGTTCTAAGGTTAAGCTTAGTATATGTCTCAGTTGTGATGCTTGAACGGTCAACGCGGAGCCCCATCTTTTGAGCTTGAGCAATATCGTCAGTACCGATGTTGATTTGTGCAAATGGACGTGTCAGTACGATAGCTTTGCTGACGTTGCAAGTTACGTCAACAAATTCGTAGGCGTAAAAAGCGTCCAAATCATCATTGTTAGATATTGCGTGCTCAATGTCATAGGTCACGGTTTGGGTTGCGTCTTTATATGTGAAAGGTGCATCGTCAGATTGAGCCCAGAAGGCAATTTCATAATTGTGCCCTTTTACGAGTTTCAAGTTGACTTTTGCCGTAGGATCTGAGAATTCCTCTAAGTATGAGTCATATATTTGCTTGATAGCAACGGTTTCTGAGAGCTTCAGTGTCAGTGGTGTTTCAACAGCTTCGGTTTCTGTTCCTTCATCAGCTGCCATTTCAGCTTTCGTGTTCTCGGCAGTGCCGACTTCATAAACGGCATAGTGTAGATTGCAGGCTTTTGTGCCGTCAGAGAAGGCACGTGTTTTGATACCCTCGGGTATCGTTACAGAGTAGGTAACGACTACCTCTTCGCCATCGCCGTTAATGGCGGGAGTGTCTAACTCCGATGAGCATGCCGCTGTCGTTGCAAGCATAGCGATGCCCATTAGCAAATTGTTAATTTTCATAATTAAAATGGTTTAGATTTACTTGAATTTAAAAGTTTCTAAAATTCGATATTAAAATCACCCTCATAGTTAGGGTTAATGATTGCGCCGCTTGATGAACTCTCGCTACGAATTGTCGCCATAACAACAGTGTCAACGCTACGCAGTAGGGGAATTGTAATCTTGGCGGATTGGAAGACTATGTCGCCCAATCGGTTAGAGATTTCAAAGAACAGGTCAACTGATGTTTCGCGTTCATTGACGAATATATAGTCTGACGCGAGTAGGATATCATCGTTATCGCTCTTGAAGTCTTGGTAGTCGGAGGTGAAGTGCATCGGTTTGCCTGTGTACCATAGTCCCGACCAAGAGTCTGTAGAGCGACCGCTAATTAAATTAAATGCGCAGGGCGTATAGCCCGAATAGTGGACAGAGATGCTGTAATTGTTGATATTGACGTTGCTCGCAGAAATGCCTTGCGTTTCAGCGATATACTCGATGAGGTCTGTGGTGACAATCTCGTACTTGGCAAAGGGCCGCTTTAGCGATACGACAACATCGTTGCTGCCTTCGCTGACGCTAAACTTCTCAATGCCCCAAAATCCGTCTTTATAGTCCGTACATGCTGTATAACTCTCTTTGTTGTGGATATAAATCTCGTGGAAGTCTGCTATGTTATAATAGAGGTCAGTGGCATCATTATTGACATATTCAGACCATATCACGCAAGTATAATCGCCTATTGGCAACTTTAGATATTTGGTGAAGTCAGGCACTTCGCTTATATCGGACACAAATACATAGCTATAGAGTGGGGTGTCACTGCCTCCTGATTCGAGCTCGTGTCCCGAGTAAAATCGGATGGTATGTCTCATCTTCATCGTTGCGGCACGCGATTCGATGTCAATGGTCTGTGGATAGATTACCATATCCGTATCATACTTAAAACTGAAGTGTACGGTGTATGTTGGCGTGCTCGGGTCTATTATCTCGTTGCCCGGCTCTACGGTGGGTGTCTCCGGATCTTCGGGCTGTTCGGGATTGACAAGCCCGTTGTCTGTCGGAAATTCGTGTACGTCACATGAGCAGACACCAATCATCAGCAGCAACCCAATCATAATATTATAATTAGTCTTAATGTGCATGCTTTCTGATGATTTCAAAGGTGTAACTTAATGACACAGCGAGGTTATCAACCAAGACTCCGGTCTTATGCTTTTGTTCAAGTTTAGCCCCATTGTGATGGTTGACAAACTTGTCATAACGGAGGTGGTATACGCCGGCACCGAGTGCAAATTCCATGTTCCATCGCTTAGACTTGCCCAAGCGTGCGATATATCCCGCAGTCACTCCGCCGCCGTATGCCGGTGACTTGCCGCGATGATCCTGAAATCGCGTGGATCCCCCAAGAGCAAAGTTCCAATAGGCAAGACCTAAGTGTGCTCCAGCATAGAATCCTTTGTTAAGGTCGGTGTAATATCTGACTTCCGGCATAAACGAATGTGTGCGAAATTTCACTGTCGATTTAAAGTAGTCTAACGCGCCATAATATATGGCGAGATTTACAGCCCAATGTTGGTTAAATGTGTACTCTACAGCGGCATTGCCATTGAGTAGCGCCCAGCCGATGGCGTTTGTCTTTAGACGCAACAGATGCGGTTTGACAGAGTCGCTGTCAGCCGCCAATGTGTCAACATCAAGCTGTGGCAGCACAGCAATGCTGTCTGCTGACTTCGGCTTGCTTAGCATGTCGTGAAAAGAAATCCGAATGCCGTAAACGACACCCTCGGGCAGCTTTCCATGATATTCGCTTTGCTGTGGCTGTAATCGTGCGTTGGCTGTGATGATTGCCAACATTATACATATTATAAAATGGATAAACTTCATCAAGAGGATAGATAACGATTCTTTTAAAGCTCATTAATACAGTTCAAGGTTATGAGCAGTTTTTCATTGCCACAAAGTTAGTAAAAATATTGAGCTAATGCGTTGAAATATAACATTTTAACGTAGGGGGGGGTATTTTGCCCAGCCGGTTTAATAAATCGTTTATAGTATTAAAATGTGTTTATTGAAAACGGCTCATTTTGCATATTTATGCCTGTTTTGTGTAGTTTTTTTTTGGGAAGACGCTCCGTCGCCACAGTTGCAACAAAAACGGTAAATAACTGTTACAACATATTATTTATCCCGACTATCCCGCATAATAAAGAATTTTTTCATTAAATATATGTGCTTAATCATCGAAAAAGTTGTACCTT
>CAYYAA010000143.1:0-4566 GCA_964469875.1 uncultured Bacteroides sp. | reverse complement strand
CGATGTTATCCCAACCTTCTTTGTTATCGTTGCGCGGGGGATAGTAGTTGATACGAACTTTGTGGAAGTAGTCAGTGTACAAATCGGGTTGTTCTTCAGCAACGAGGATAGATTCCAAAGTTGAGAGCTTGCTGACTTCTTTAGTACGGAAGTTAGCGGGTTCATCGAGAACGAGACCGTCACGGTTACCGAGGATGTTTGTAGAGAACCAGCCAGAGAGACCGAGGCAGCGAGTGCCGATGATAGGAGCGAAACCTGATTTAACGAGAGTTTGACCGGTCTTGAAGTCTTTACCTGCGATAGGCATACCGGTTTTTTCTGCGAGTTCCCACATAGCGGGGATATCAACAGTAGTGTTAGGAGCACCCATGATGAAGGGAGCACCTTCGCTCAAAGCAGCGTAAGCATAGCACATAGATGGAGCGATGTTAGCTTTATCGTCAGCCTTCATAGCAGCTTCGAGGTCAGCGAGAGTATAGTGAACGTCTTTGTTAACGGGGACGTAAACTTCGGTAGAAGCAGCCCAGAGAACAACAACGCGGTTTACACCGTTTTTAGCTTTGAAGTCGCGGATATCTTGACGGAGTTGTTCAGTCATATCCCAACGGTTTTTGCAGCTCTTGATGTTGTTACCATCGAGACGCTTAGCATAGTCGTGGTCAAAAGCAGCGGGCAAAGCAACGATTTTTTCGAGCTCGTCCTTAACGGGGTTGATATCTTTTTCTTTGAGTACTTCAGCGTTGATAGCTGATTCGTAAGCGTTAACAGGATAAACGTCCCATGCGCCGAAAACGATGTCGTTCAAATCAGCGATAGGAACGATTTCGTTGTATTTGAGATATTTCTTTTCAGCACCTTGACCAACACGGATTTTGTCGTATTGAGTCATTGAACCAACAGGTTTAGCCAAACCTTTGCGTGTCATAAGGACACCTGTCATGAATGTTGAGGTAACGGCACCGAGACCGACTACCATAACGCCGAGTTTACCTTCAGCGGGCTTAACATTACTGCTCATGTTTTCTAAGTTTATTTTATTTTTGATTTATTATTAATTTTCACAGGGTAGGTTAACTGATTACGGCATCCGCCGCGTTTTAGCGGCGTAAAAGTACATATACTTTTTTATTGCAAAAAATTTTGTAGTATAAACTATATGAATTATTGTATCATTTCGTTAAACGCGTAATTTTCGCGTTAACAGATATTAAATTCACGCAGTTTTAGCTTTTGTGGTGTGAAAATTATTAAATTGAGTATATTCTATTTTTTCATCGTAACAATTGCAAGAGTTCTCGAAGGCTTGAAATTTGGGTGTCATGCACAGCTGCGTCTTCGTCAGGCGTCCAGCCGCGTCCTTTAATCCAAGCTGACATACAGCCGATAGACTCGGCAGGGAGTATGTCCTTGCGAAGGCTGTCACCAACCATTAAAACTTCTTCAGACTTCAAGCCAAGAGCTACAACTCCGAGCATAAAGATGCGAGCGTCGGGTTTACGGACACCGACGACAGCACTCTCAATCACGCCGTTAAAATATCGACGCAGGTCGAAGTCGCGAAGGACAGAGTCAACATTGCCATAGAAGTTGCTAACCAATACCATCGGATATTGCTCAGAGAGAGATTGCAGGATGGGGCGAGCTTCCTCAACGCACGTGCGCGCGTACTTATAACAATAGTCGGCAATTTTGGTTGCAAGAGTCTCTACATTGTCTTGCGCGATGATGTTGCGCTCAGCGAGCCAGTTTAGCTCAATGCGCATTTTTATCAGCAACAAGTCGGCGAAGTTGTGTTGGGGCTCGATGTGACGCACACGCGCTAACTCGCGTTCAGCAAAGACATAGGCTTCGCGGAATGTGTCACGTTCAACCGTCAAGCCGGCAGCGTGATAGCCTTCATAGATTATCTCGCTCCAGTGGTCGCCACGGCTGTCTATCGTGCCGCCATAGTCAAAGACTATGCCTTTGACACGTGGTTTGATTGTATCAATATAAGCCATTGTCGAGGTCTTTAGATAGCTTCTTGCAGATACGCTCGTGACGTATCACCATGTAAGCCAAGAGTGAGTTTAGCACTATCAATTCAAATGCGAAGTATAGCCAAGGCATTGATGCGAACAACGACACGAACAAGATGATTGTGCGCCAGTTGAATGACAAGATGTTTGTGTACTTCATCAAAGGCAAGCTCAAGACGCGGAAATCATCGCGGAATTTTTGCGAAATCTTTCCGTCGGCAAAGCGATTGTGCAGTTTGCCACGCAAGACTTGCATTGACGGTGTCCAAGCCTCTTGATTGACAGTGTATTGAGTATAGAAGAACATGGTGAGTTTCTTCCAGAAATTTTTGCTCCAAGAGAGTTCAGCGAGCTGAGCTTTGAGGTTATCAGCGTTTTCAAGCTCGCTACCTTCTTCACCTTTAAGGAAATAAAGGTGGAACTGACGGTAATAGTCAGCCATTGCAGCTTGTTTGCCATGGCAAATGCCGGCAAGAATGGCAATAGTCCAAATCACCCAATGGTGTGCGCTAAAGAAGTCACTGGTGACGTTTTCGCGGAAGCAGATTGCGAAGTAGATTGTAGCAAACCAGAAGTCACCGCTGAGACCGTCGAGGATGCGACCGATGCGCGAATATTGCTTGGTCATACGTGCCAACTGGCCGTCAGCGCTGTCAAAGGAGTTAGCCCATATCAAGAGGAGCATACCGATGACGTTAATCCATAGGTCGTTAAAATAGAAAGCTACGCCACCGGCAACACCGAGAAATATTGACGCAATGGTGATAGCATTAGGTGTCACACCAAGACGGCGTGCGAGACACGCCCATGCATAGCCTATCGGTCGATAGAACGCGAGGTCGATGTGTTCCTCGGTGTCCATTGACTTTAATGAATCTCGGTATGAGGATTTGATAGTATTTTCTGATGACATTATAATTTCTTATACTTTAGTTTTTAGGTTGATACGCCGCAACCGATTAGTCACGATTGCCCTCTTTGTGTTTGCGTATCGCATTCATCACGCATTTGGCAATATGCGGAGCTGCTTCGTTGCGACAGGGCGCGAAACTTGGCCAGTCATTGAAGTCAATGATGCGGATATCACCTTCGGGCGAAATAATGCAGTCACCGCCATAGATTTTAACATCAAGCACTTCTGAAGCCTTCTGACAGATAGCACGCATACGCTCCTTGTCAAATTCCAAGCCGCGAGCCTTGCCATTGATGGCTTCATGGCCATACTTGCTGTGACCGGCTTCAAAGGGATAGAACCAGTAGAAGAACGATGAGCCTTGCACGCCGTAGAATTTAATCAAGTCGCCTTCCAAGTGACGATTGATAACGGCACGTTTGATGCCGCGCAAGAAGTATTCTTGCAGCACTTCTTGAGCTTCCTCCGGATGGCGGACATAGCTAACGTCCTCTTTGTGCATCGCATGGAAGTCGCCACGTTTAATCCAGCACTGTGTCATTTTAGCTTTCACGAGGCTGTCACGTATAGCCTCGTCAGTGTTCACCATCAAGCTCTCCGGATAAGGGATATTACTGCCGATGAGTATGCGAGTCATGCGCTCACGTGTGCAATTTTCGATGCCATAGCCTGAGTTTATAACGAGTTTGCCGTTATTTTCAGCCTCTTGGAGCAGGGCAATAGAGCGTTGCTCACGGCACATATTAAGTATGATGTCTTCGGTAGTAGCACCGGCGATGAATTGTTCTTCGCTGTAAACATTTACTTCGCAGCCGCGTTTACGCAATTGTTCAGCTACGACGTTAAATATAGCCGCATCGTTACCAATGTGGTTGGGCGAATAAGCCCCTGCGCGCATAATACCGGCAATTTTAATTTCAGCCATAATTACTCTGATGAAGAGGGATTATTAAGTTGGTATAGATAAGAAGCCATAACGCATACATTAATTAATGTAGCAGGCTTCTGATTAACCTTGCAAATTTACGTCAAAATCCCCAATCTGCCAAATATTAGTCAATTAAAAAGTCAGGTGAAGTCCACACTGCGCACTGCGCACACTACGCACAACCGACAAATCGTCTAATCGTTTTCGCCATCCAATTTTGATTCAAGTTCCTCAATCGTTGGCATAATGCCCTCAATTTTTTCCGGATAGAAGCGTTCCAATTCATACTCTGATATTCCGATAGGCTGCGTTGATGATTCTAACGCATATTGCGCCAATGTGCTGTCTTTGCTTTTGCAAATTAGCAATCCGATTGTCGGATTATCTTTACCTTCTTCTCTAAGGATGTGATTGCAAGCTACCACATAACTACCGAGTTGTCCTATGTCTGACGATGAAAAGTCTCTAATCTTGACCTCTATAACTACATAGCAACGCAATTTCAAATTGTAAAAAAGAAGGTCAATGAAGTTTTCAGTTTCACCAATCTGTAAGCGATACTCCCTGCCTACATAAGCAAATCCGGTACCTAACTCCATCAGAAACCTTGAGATATTGTTAAGTAACGCATCTTTCAGGAGACGTTCATTATAAGTTTTGGTTATTCCGGTGAAAGCGAAGTCGTAAGGATCCTTGGTGAGTTCCTG
>CAYYAA010000142.1:0-4592 GCA_964469875.1 uncultured Bacteroides sp. | reverse complement strand
TCTAAAAAAATCGTGCATCCGTCGTCTCACGATGGCGGATGCACTTCCTCTTAATAGTCGTATGATAGAATTTAGAAACTGTCAAATTAATCCATCGGTGGTCTGCCACCGGGTCCGCCGGGACCGCCGGGTCCACCGGGGCCGCCCGGTCCAAATCCACGCTCATTGCGATTTTCAGGTGTGCCGTTCTTGCCGAAGGTGTTAAACTTGTAGGCAAACGATACCATGAAGTAGCGTGTCAGTGAGTTATAGCGGATATCGTCGATGTAGTTTGCTGTAACAGTGCGACTGATGTTTGAGCGTTGTTGGAGTAGGTCATAAGCCTTGAGCGAAACCGTAGCTGCTTTATTGCGGAGGAACTGGTAAGAGATTGACGCATTCCAGAGCCACTGGTTTGTGTCATATCCTGTTGAGTAACCGCTTGTGCCTGTGAAATTGATGTCTGTGTTGAGCACGATGTCAAACGGTGTGTAATAAGTGCCGTTCAGAGAGCAGCCATAAGAGTGCACTGTGCGGTTTGCAGTCTGTTGCACGGAGTTGGTTACGTTCTGGATGCCGTAATTTGGTCGAAGCTCGATTTCGGCACTGTTGGGACGCCATGCAAAGGCAAATGATTCGTTGGCAGAGAGTGAGCCTGAGCGGTTGCGCATTCCGTTGTTATAACCGATGCTGTTAGTGTAGGAGAGCATCAAGTTATTGTTGAATGTGAATGCTTTATTGCGTAGCGGCATTGAGAACATTGTGAAAGCTCGTGCGTTCCAAACGCCGTTGACGTTTTCGTATGTAGTGGTTTGACCGCCGGTCTCGCTGTTAAATGTTGTCTTTGAGATGATTGAGTTTTGCACGACTTGCGCCATTGCCATTGCCATTATGGAGCGTTGGTCGTCTTGGTTGAAGTCTTGGAAGCGCAGGCGGATGTTGTGAGTGAACGACGGGTCCAAGTTGGGGTTACCGACAACAATCTTCAAGGGGTCGCTCATATCGGCAACCGGTTGCAATTGAGTCATTGACGGTTGTGACGATTGACCGCGATAGTCGAGGTTGAGTGAACGTGATTTATTGACTTTGTAGCGGTAACGCAAGTAAGGGGCATAGTTCAACACGTGGCGTGTCGGGATGTTGCGAGCGTCATTTATGAGGTCGATAGAGCGTGACATCTGCGGCACTAATGAGAGACCTGCGTCTAATGTTGTTGTGCGAGATACGTGCTTGAAGCCGGCGCGGATGTCTTGGTTCATGTATTCGTTGCGGAAGCTGTTTGACAATTCTTCGTTGAAGATATTGTCAGTGCCGATAACGGGTATGCCGTCCCAGCCGTCGGGAAATTCCACGGGGTGGTCATAGGTCAACTTGTCGGCGTTGTTCCAGCGATAAGAGAAGTTGTAAGCCAAGGTCAAGAAGTTGCCGTTCTTAACATTGCCGATAGGTTCGGTCCAAGTTACGCGCGCAGATACTGAGTTTGACCATGTGTGGTTATCTGAATATTGGTCGTATAGGTCAACGGAGTCGGCGAGCAGGAAGAATTTGTTCCATGAATAAGTGTTGGCGTATTCTCTGACATTGCTCAGTCGATAGTTGGCTTGTAATGAAATAGAACGACCTTTGTGGCGTTTAAAGTTGTGGTTGAAAATAAGGTTTGCGCCAAACTCGTAGGAGTCACCTGAAGAGTGGCTGTTGTTGACAGAGCTTGTAACCTTATTGCGTCCGGCAGCGTCAAGGCTCGTGAGCGAGGTTTCAGCTGATGTTGAATTGTTATGGTTGTAAGAGAAGTTGGGGCGGAAGTCGAATGTGTTTAGAGAGTCGGGCTTCCACTGCACACGGAAGTCGGCACGGACGTTGTTGCCCATGTCGCGTGCTGTCTTTGATGAGTTGTAATAAGATGTGGAGTCAGAGAAGAGATATTGTCGGTCTGTTGTTTGTCGAGTATCGCGGTCGCTGCGTGAATACATCACGTTACCGCCAACGCGGAACTTTTCGCCGTTGCCGACGTTAAAGTTTACGCCGAATGCTTGAGAAGTGTTGACACCAGTGCTGCCGCCAAAACGACGGAAGCGGTCGCCGTTGCCATCAGTAAACGCCAAGTCATTGGTGTTATTTGCACCGCCTACAAATGTTATCTGGTTGTCGTTCCAGAAACGGTTTATGACGAAAGAGCCTTTGTAGCGGTCATCTGTGCCATATCCGGCTTCGATGTTGCCAAACCAACCGTTTTTCATGCCTTTTTTGACCGTGAGGTTGATGACGGTCTCTTCCTCGCCATCGTCCACGCCGGTGATGCGTGCGAGGTCGCTCTTGCGGTCTACGACTTGCAGTTTGTCAACCATGTCAACGGGGATATTCTTTGATGCGACTTTAGGGTCGTCGCTGAAGAACTCTTTGCCGTCAATAAGAATCTTTGAGACCTCTTTGCCGTTGGCAGTAATCTTGCCTTCAGAGCTGACTTCAACGCCGGGCAGACGTTTCAGCAGGTCCTCAACGACGGCATTAGGCGCTGTTTTATATGAATCGGCATTAAATTCGACGGTGTCGTCCATAACTTTGATAGGCGTTTTGATGCCTACAACAGTCGCTTCTTTCAGCATTATAGAGCCCTCTTTGAGGCGGAAACTTCCGGCATTGAGGTTTTGGTCATTGACGGTAATTGAACGAATTTCAGGGTCATATCCAACATAAGAAACTTCAATAAGGTATTTGCCTTTTTTGATGTTTTTGAGGTTAAAGCGGCCGTGTTCGTTAGTTACGACAGCACTTACCGTAGTGCTGTCTTTGGGCGAAAGTAGTCTTACAGAAGCTTGAATTAGTGGTTCGCCGGTATTATCCACAGCCGAGCCGGAGACATTATATGCCCACGCTACGACACTGCAGACTAAAGCCAGTGTAATTGTTAGTGTAAATCGTGAAATACTCTTCAACATCACGGAGAATTGGAAATTTGTAATTAATATTAATTTTTTCTTTTCTTCGTATTTAGACGCAAAAGTAGCTAAAAGTTTAATTCGTAACAAGCCCTGAAGCGTTTGTAACAATGAAAAGTCGATGAATTATTGAATTTTATCGACCGAAAAAAGTTATATCACGGCGATTTTTTATACGTTTTGTCACAACTTTTGTCGTTTAATTGAAATAATAGAATGTAGCTTTCAGAGAATTTTACTAATTTTGCACTATATGACCGCACAGACACTTAATAAAGAACTAATCGAAAACCCCGCGCTATGGCGGCTGTTGCTACTAATCGACGATGACAATCTTGTTGTCGTAGCTAATTCTACGGTTGAAGATTCATCGTTGATTCATGTCAAGCTGCCTTATGACAGTGCCGCAGCTTCGCCAATTCGTGCTATCGAGGATGTTATCTATTCAAATCCGCTTTTGTTGTCAGACTTCAACAAGGTGGAGTGTATTGTGCGCTCAAAGCACTTTCTTATTGTGCCAACTGCGACAGATGAGCAATCGGCAAATGTCATTGCCGGAAAGCTCTGGAATGACAATTCGCTGTCAATTATCACCGATGAAGTTGCGAACTTGTGCGCCAATATAGTTTGGGCAGTCGATGCGCAACTCGTCAACTTTCTCGTTAGAACATTTAACAATCCGCGTATTGTTCATCATCTTACACCGTTGGCTCGTTATTTCAGCCGCAAGAGCAGGCTTGGCAACTCCGGTAAGATGTATGTCAATTTGCGCAGGAATTATCTCGATATTATAGCATTTAATGGTGGCAAAGTTTCGCTAATAAACAGCTATGAGTATCAAGATAAGGATGATGCTACATATTTTGTTCTTGCTGTTGCCAATGAGGCAGGCTTTAATCTTGATGATGACGAGTTGATGATTTGTGGCGATGTCGCCCTGCGCGAGCAAATCATGCCGGAGTTGCGTCGCTTTGTTAATTATGTTATGCCTGTGATTTTCCCGTCGGCGATGTTCCGTGCCGGCAAGGAAGCGCTAAATGCACCATTTGAATTAATACTGTTACCATTATGCGAATAATTAGAGGAAAGTATGGCCGACGTCGTTTTGACGTGCCAACAAATATCTCAGCACGCCCAACGACAGACTTTGCGCGTGAGAATATATTTAATGTGCTTGAAAATATCATTGACTTTGAAGGCAAATCAGCGCTTGATTTGTTCGCCGGTACTGGTGCTATCAGCTTTGAATTCCTCTCACGCGAATGTCACGATGTGACCTCAGTAGAGAAAGCCGCTACACAATATAAATTTATTAAGCAAGTATCGCAGCAGCTAAATGTCACCAATCACACTATTATCAAAGGTGATGTTCTGCGTTTTCTTGAGACTTGTGGACACAAATTTGACATAGTATTTGCCGATCCGCCATACGATATGCCGGGCTTTGGTGAAATACCGGAGCGCATACTTGCGTCAGGTGCTGTCGGTGCGGGAACAATAGTCATTGTCGAACATTCGCGCAACTATGACTTCTCAACATTGCCCAACTTCCGTGAACATCGCGCCTACGGTTCAGTCAACTTCTCCATCTTTGAACTTCCTGACGAAGAATAAATCAGGAGTATAGCATCCGTTAAAATATCTTTCAAAAACGGGCTAAAACCTCGTTTTCGTGAT
>CAYYAA010000141.1:0-4677 GCA_964469875.1 uncultured Bacteroides sp. | reverse complement strand
TTATACCGTTAGTCACCACCCTGTGGGTGGTGCTAATTGGTATGGCAATATGGCAATTTCATAATGAGAAGTCATATCGCGAGCAACAGTTGCGCGAACAGATTTCGACTATCAGCGAGCGTATTGTCAGCGCTTATGAGCAAGATAAGAATCCATTGCCATTTATACAGTTCATATCACGTTATTACATCCAAAATCCGCTTTATAAAGACATACGCATATCCGTCTATCTTGACGGCATATTATATTACAATTTAGGTGACGTTATCTCGCTCAGCGAGAGGGAGCGTCGCAAAAGTGCCGGAATGATGCCTGATGAATTTCAGACGACAAAGAACGGCGAGATAGATGACAACGAGAACTTCTATAGTGCGACAAAACACAGTGGAGATGCTCGATTGTTGGTGTACACAATATTACCTATAGACAGCGACATCATTCAAGCGAGTCTGCCTAATTATAGTGTATTCTTCATCTTCTTGGCGATAGCCATTGCGATGACGATAGCGGCATATCTGTCTACTCGCCATTATGGTAAAAACATCGAGAACCTGCGCACATTTGCATATCGTGCAGCGACAGACCCAAACTTCTCGCCCACGTTAGATTTCCAGCACGATGAGCTCGGTGAAATTTCGCGACAGATTGTACATATATATGATGAGCGCAGCAAGACTCTCAACAAGTTAAAGCGAGAACACAACATCGCTTTGCACGCTGTTGACGAGAAAGCTCGGCTGAAGAGACAATTGACCAATAACATCAACCATGAGCTGAAGACACCAATAGGCGTCATCAAAGGCTATGTTGATACGATTATAGAGAATCCGACGATGGATGACTCGACGCGCACCCACTTCATTAAGAAGATACAGGAACACGCCGACCGTCTCACGAACTTGATAAACGACATCTCTGCCATCACTCGATTAGAGGAAGGCACTAATCTAATTAACACTGAGGAATTGGATTATCACGATGTTGCATACTCAGTGGCAACAGACATTGAAGACAGTGGTGAAATTGCGCCAATGGAGTTCAACTATGAGATACCGTTTGACTGTCACGTTGTCGGCAATTTCAGTTTATTGACTGCAATGTTACACAATTTGGCAAAGAATGCTGGAGCTTACTCTAAAGGCACTGAATGTGGCTTGATATACTCAGGAAGTGACAACAAGTATTATCGATTCACATTCTATGACAACGGCGTAGGTGTCGGAGAGGAGCACTTGCCACACTTGTTTGAAAGATTCTATCGCATAGACTCCGGCCGCACACGCCGCTCAGGTGGCACAGGTCTCGGCTTGGCGATAGTACAGAGCACAGTGGAGGCTCACGGAGGCACAATAAAGGCATTCAACCGTCCGGAAGGCGGTTTGGCTTTTGAGTTTACTCTACCAAAAGCCATTATGGGCAAGCGCAAGCCACGCTCATCAAAACTGAGCAAAGCGCAAGCCTGATCATCCTCCCTCATAACAAAAGCAGCGAGCGACTCTGAGATTGTCAGAGCCGCTCGCATTATGTATATGAGATTCTAAAATTAGAATTCAGCGTTGTTAGGTGTGCGCGGGAAAGGAATGACATCGCGGATGTTAGTCATACCTGTTACGAACAATACAAGACGCTCAAAGCCGAGGCCAAAGCCTGAGTGAGGCACTGTGCCGAAACGACGAGTATCGAGATACCACCACATATCTTTCATCGGAATGTTGAGTTCTTCGATGCGAGCAAGCAACTTGTCATAATCTGCTTCACGTTCAGAGCCACCGATAATTTCACCGATTTGCGGGAAGAGGACATCCATAGCGCGGACGGTCTTGCCGTCTTCGTTTTGTTTCATATAGAAAGCCTTGATTTCCTTCGGATAATCGGTAAGGATGACGGGGCGTTTAAAGTGTTGTTCAACGAGGTAGCGTTCATGTTCGCTCTGGAGGTCAGTGCCCCAGTGAACTGGGAATTCAAACTTGCGACCTGACTCTTCAAGAATCTTAACGCCTTCGGTGTAAGTGAGGCGAACAAAATCGTTTTCAACAACAAATTTCAAGCGTTCCGGAAGTTCCTTGTCAAAGTGTTCAGCGAGGAAAGCTATATCATCAGCACAGTTTTCGAGTGCATAAGAGATACAGTATTTCACGAACTCTTCAGCCAAATCCATGTTCTCTTCAATCTCATTGAAGGCAACTTCGGGTTCAATCATCCAGAACTCGGAGAGGTGGCGCGGAGTGTTAGAGTTCTCAGCACGGAATGTCGGGCCGAAAGTATAGATAGCGCCGAGTGCTGTAGCACCAAGTTCGCCTTCGAGCTGACCTGATACAGTCAAAGCAGTCGGCTTGCCAAAGAAGTCTTTAGTGTAATCAACGCTGCCGTCTTCTGTCTTCGGGAGGTCATTGAGTGGCAAAGTTGTCACTTGGAACATAGCGCCTGCGCCTTCACAGTCGCTGGCTGTGATAAGCGGAGTGTTGAGATAGAAGAAGCCACGTTCATTAAAGAAGCGGTGAATGGCAAAAGCCAAAGCACTGCGAACACGGAGGACAGCGCCGAAAGTATTTGTACGAGGGCGGAGGTGTGCTTTTTCGCGAAGGAATTCGAGTGTGTGACCTTTTTTCTGCAAGGGATAAGTTTCGGGGTCTGCAGTGCCATATACTTCGAGTGTGTCAGCTTGGATTTCGCAAGTTTGACCTTTACCCATAGACTCAACGAGACGGCCTTCAACGTGGATAGATGCTCCGGTAGTGATAGGTTTTAGCTGCTCATCGTTAAATTTATTCATATCAAAAACGATTTGAATGTTTTTAACGGTAGAGCCGTCGTTGAGTGCTACAAATTGTACATATTTATTGCCACGGCGGGTGCGAACCCAACCTTTAACAGAAACCTCAGTTCCGATAAGTTCGGGAGCGAAGAGGTCAACTATTTTGGTACGTTTCATATTCGTGAATTGACAATTGTTATAAAATTAAACACCCCGCCTCCGGGTGACGAAGCAACAAGGAGCGGGGTGATTATATCTATTACTCAAAAGAACCCATTTTGAGAAAGTTTACTTCTTCTTGAGTAAGGTAACGCCAGCGACCACGCGGGAGGTTTTTCTTAGTCAAGCCTGCGAAGTAAACGCGGTCAAGTTTTGTAACGTGGTAACCGAGAGATTCAAAGATACGGCGCACGATACGGTTGCGGCCTGAGTGGATTTCTATACCTGCTTGGTTGCGGTCAGTCTCAGTAGCATAGCTGATAGCGTCAGCGTGGATAGGACCGTCTTCCAACTCGATACCATCGGCGATGCGTTGCATATCATCTTCGCTGATGTCTTTATCGCACCATACGTGATAGATTTTTTTCTTCACATATTTGGGGTGAGTAAGTTTTGAAGCGAGGTCACCATCGTTAGTGAGCAAGAGGACACCGGTGGTGTTGCGGTCGAGACGACCAACGGGGTAGATGCGTTCGGTGCAAGCGCCTTTAACCAAATCCATAACGGTAGTGCGACCGTTGGGGTCGTCACTTGTAGTCACGCAATCTTTTGGTTTGTTGAGAAGGATGTAGCACTTGCTTTGCATTGTTACAACCTTTTCATCATATTCAACAGTGTCGTTGTGAGAGATTTTAGTACCGAGTTCAGTAACTACAATACCGTTAACCTTAACGAGACCTTGTTGGATAAATTCGTCAGCTTCGCGGCGAGAGCAGATGCCGGCGTTGCTCATAAATTTGTTAAGACGAATTTGTTCGTTAGGATCGGGTATCGGCATTTCATATTCGATACGTTTTGGACGCGGAGTGAAGCTCTTACCGCGGCCGGGGAAGCCGTTAGCGTTTTGTTGCTGACGGCGATTATTGTTGTAACCGCCTTGACGATTGTTGTAGCCGCCTTGACGATTGTTATTATAGCCACCTTGACGATTGTTGTAGCCGCCTTGACGGTTGTTGTTGTAGCCGCCTTGACGATTGTTGTAGCCACCTTGACGGTTGTTGTTGTAACCGCCTTGACGATTGTAGCCGCCTTGACGATTGTTATTGTAACCGCCCTGACGGTTGTAACCGCCTTGACGGTTGTAACCGCCATCAGGATTTTCGTCCTCAGATTGTTGGCCTTGAGGAGCGGAGTTGTAATCGTTGTTATACGGACGTTGTTGATAGCCGCCTTGACGGTTGTATCCGCCTTGACGGTTATTATAACCACCTTGGCGATTATAGCCACCTTGACGGTTATATCCGCCGTTACCATTGTTGTAGCCACCTTGTCTGTTGTAGCCACCTTGGCGATTGTCATACGCGCGATGATTAGCGAATCCGTGTGGAGCTTGAGCGTCTCCGTCTTCTTCTGAGCGAGGACTTACTTTTTCATAACGTGCGTGATCAGAGGTTTCGCCATCTGTACCGGGCATTCTTGTGATGCGCGGGCGCTTAGGTTTCTTTTCGTCAGAATTAGTTTCCATAATTAAGCTGTTGATACCTGTAAGGGAGTGATGGATAAATTTAATCTTCTGCCTCTCGGCGATGAGCTTAGAGATAGCCCCTTTTAGATATTAGAAGTATATTTAAATTGTTTAATAATTCGTTTGTTTTAATTGTTGAAATTTAGAAATGCTAACTTCACTATTTGTTTAATTCTTTGCAAAGATAGTAAATATTCTCGAATATTGTATTCTTAAAATATCATAAATTTCATAGTTA
>CAYYAA010000140.1:0-4700 GCA_964469875.1 uncultured Bacteroides sp. | reverse complement strand
ATGAATGATAACCGCCACATAAAAGCACAAGATTTACTCCCGGAACCGACACTTAGACGCTTGCCGTGGTACTTGGCATACGTCACAATGTTGCAAGTTGACAATATCGAATATGTATCGTCAACGCGTATCTCAGAAGAGTTAAAAGTTGATGCTTCACAGATAGCTAAGGATTTATCATTCCTAAACATAAAAGGTAAGACGCGTATTGGCTATGAGGTCAACAAACTTGTTGAAGTTCTGCGTGACTTCCTCGGCTTTGACAGCACACACAATGCTGTAATGGTGGGCGTTGGCAGTCTTGGAGCTGCTCTGATGCAGGACACCGGTCTGCTGCGTTATGGTTTGAAGATTGTTGCCGGAGTAGATATCAATCCCGACATCATAGGCAAGAACATCAACGGCATCACAATATCTCACACCGACAAGTTGCAAGCATTGATTAAACAACAATCTATCAGCATCGGCATCATCGCCGTGCCGGTCGAGTGTGCTCAAACTGTTGCCAACAGCATGATGGACGCAGGGATTAAAGCCTTATGGAATTTCACGCCCTATCGCATCCACGCACGCGAAGGCGTTGTCATCACCAATACCTCGATATACTCACACTTGGCTGTAATGTATAACCGACTAAGTTCGCTTAACGCATAATCACTGCTATCGCGGATAATATTTGCTATTTAAGTTCATGAAGATACTTCGTCATAACGGCTATAATGCCGACAAACAACCGGACATATCACTCATCGCAGACTCGGCTATCATCAGAGAGAACCGACCTGTGTTCGTGCCTGATTTCACTGACAAGTGGCAGTCCAAAATCATGCCGGCAATACGCATCAGCCGACTTGGTCTAAACATTGCCGCTAAATTTGCATCACGCTATTATGACGCTTTCACTTTGGTGCACCAGCTTATACCGGTACTTAATGACAATGCCGACTCAGCAACGATGGTATCTTTTGACGGCGCATTAGCCATAGGAGAATGGATTGAGCTACCGAGTGACGGCAAAATAGAGATACAATCTGCCGGACAAAGTTTGACCATTGATGATTTTGACAAGCTCTGCGCTGACGCTATCAATTCCGTCTCACGATATATGACGATGAAGAACGGTGACCTCATCTTGTTTGGTCAACAAAGCATAAATCTCGGTGCTGAAATCGACACCGGCATAACAGCCACCGCCAACGGCAAAGAGTTGCTCAATTTCAAGTTAAAATAAGCGACACGAGCCGTAAAAAATCCCCTAAAAAATCTATTCCCGACACACAGATATAAACTTCAAAATAACTGCTTCTTATGCTTAAATCTAAGATTGCATATTTAAGATATATACTCGTTGCAACATTTATCGGAATTGCAGCGACAAGCCACGCGCTCTCAACAAATTACTACGCAACATCATCCCTGCTCAGCTCCGGCAAGTGGGTCAAGATTCGTGTTAAAGATAATACAATTTATCAGCTCACTTACAGCCAACTCCGCGAAATGGGATTTAGTGACCCCACGAAAGTGGCAGTTTATGGCTATGGTGGCAGTAGATTGACTGACAATAAGTTCACCACACTGCCATATGATGATATTAAGCAAACGGCAACATATCACACGACGGACGGCAGAATCTTATTCTATGGCGAAGGTGACTTTAGCTACAAGTTGACAACCGTAGCTAATTTCACATCCATGCGCAACGTCTATGACCAATACGGCTATTACTTTCTGAGTGACTGCCAAACGCCGACTGATGCCGAACAGATTAAATGGTCAGAGGGCAGCGATAGCAAAGACTTCCACTATGATGTAACCGTAATTGAGAATGAGATACAAAACCCCGGACAAGGTGGTGCAATATTTCACGACCGCGTGTTGTCACCCGGTGACAGCCAAGCGTTTGACTTTAAACTCACAGACTTTGAGACAGATGAAGACGGTTATCTCTTGATGAAAGTTGCTGCATTATCAAGCGGCAAGACACCGTTTAATGTTGGCCTAAGTGAAGGGATAAGCGTAGATAGTCCCATCAATCTCACCGTTTCGTCAATAACATCATCATCTAAGCTCTTCCGCAGTCAGACACTGACAAAAGCGCTAAATTCAGAAGAGGAAAACACAAATGCGACTATTACGATTGGCCTACCACAATCAAGTACACCGGATTATGCTGCCGTCGATTATGTTTGTCTAATATATCCACGCAAAACTCGCGTCAACGGCAATTCTATACTCACCATGCAATACTCTGCCGTGACAGCAGGTCAGAACTTCAGCATTGCTGATGCAGATAAAGATTTGGTCGTTTGGAATATTGACGATGCCGCAGATGTTCAACCATACCAGACACACTACTCGCCTAACAGCCGCACAATCGAATGTTCATTTGACAAAGATTATACCACAGACGGCTGCCGCGTGATAGCTTTCAATCCGAATAGCACCTTCACATCTCCCACCGTGATTGGAGATATTGCAAATCAGAACATCCACGCTGACGCCACACCGGATATGATGATAATCACAACACAAGCGCTATATGACCTCGCTGAAGAGTTGGCAGACATTCACCGCACGACACAAGGCATGACAGTCAACGTCTACACACAACAGCAGATTTACAATGAATTTTCTTCAGGCTGTCGCTCGGCAATGGCTTATCGCCGCTTGGCTAAAATGTTTTATGACAGAGACAGTAATAAATTCAAGAATCTATTGCTATATGGCCCGTCACATTGGGATAACCGCGCGCTGACAATACCCGACCGCGACTTGTTAGTTTGTTATGAAGCAGAGTTGGAATCATTGGCTAATGATGAAAATACCAACTTTGTCTTTGACAACTACTTTGGCATGCTTAATGACAACTACGTGCCGACAAATATCCAACGTCAAGAGGTAAACATCGCCGTGGGTCGTATTGCCACCGAGAATGCGATGAGAGCAAAAAACTACAATCAGAAAGTGTTAGACTATATCGTCAATCCGCCAAGCCCTAAAGCCATAGCGACAGCCGTGTACAGCAGTGATGATAACAACGCACTCTCTCACATAACACAAGCCGAAGCCGCTATATCATCAATGGCATCACTATACCCGGCTATGACATTCATAAAAGCTCATAACCTGCTTTATCCGTGGGATAATGAAGATGCAGTAATGGCTCGCGGCATTATAGCAAACGGATTCAAATCCGGCGCCGGATATTTTGGATACAGCGGTCACGGCAATAGCACCAGCATCACAGGTGAAGACATTTGGTCAAATACTGCCATTATGTCAACCGACTATAAAATACCGACATTCGTTATGTTGGCATCATGCCACACATTCTCCTTTGACAGAATGGATAACGGCATGGGCGAGATGTTCCTCGGCAAACGCAACGGTGGCGCTATTGCCGTTGTAGCAGCAAGCCGATATGTCTACCTCGAATATAACCAGCAACTCAACCTCGCAATAGCTCGCCAATACGCTTCAATTAACGAGAAATCAACCGTTGGCTCAATCTATCTCAATGCTCGCAAATATTTATTGTCATTAGGAGCAGAAAATGGAGCTATGGTCAACACCGCTTGCTATAACCTCGGAGGAGACCCGGCAGTGCCTATAATTGGCCCAAAATATGCAGTAAAAATCTCAGAGATAAACGGCAAAACAGTCAACGAAGGCGACAGTACAACCGTATCAGTCAAAGCTCATACCGCCGTCAAAATTTCAGGCTACATCGCAGACAAAGTCAGCGGTAAGACAAACACTGACTTCACCGGCGATGTCGTTCTAAATATCTATGACGCGCCACGCACTCTGACAACACTGCTTCGTACATCAGGTGACGGCACGACAGCTAAAGATGTCGAGCTCAACTTCGACTTGCTCGCCATGACCACAGCAAAAGTGAGCAAGGGCAAATTCACCGCTACCATCTACCTTCCCACCCCCGCAAAATATGACGATTTAAACCGCATAACCGTTTTTGCAACTTCATCAAATGACAGTTCGCAATATGGTGCCGGCGAATGTACCGCAATGACCATTAACAGCACAGATAGCGACGATACAATTGCAAGCGATGCGCCTCAGATTGTTGACGTCTACCTTGATGATGCCTCATTCAATGACAACGATTGCATCAGCTCAAACTTCACATATCACGCCATTGTCAATCCGTCAGAAGTTGGTCTTAATTTATCACAAGGCTTAATTGGAGCATCGACACGCCTCACGCTCGATGGCAGCAAATCTTACACAAATATAAGCTCATATTTCACACTAAATAACGACGGCACGGCAGATTTATCAGTGCCCTTTAGCGACGTGCCACTCGGTCGTCACATATTGACACTTTCTGTTGCGAATACCGCAGGCCAACGCTCTCAACGTGCTATCGAGTTCAACGTAGTAAGACCATCTGTCAGTGCCGAATTAAATATTGACAACGTCGTGGCACGCAAATCCGCAACCATAGATGTCACACACACATTCAGCAGCACGCCCGAATATCATTTGATTATCCAAGCCGATAACGGCAAGACCATCATCAACCGCAGCAATTGCAATATGCCATTCACATGGAATCTGCAAGATCAAAACGGCACACCCGTAACCGATGGCCGTTACCGCGCATACGTCCTACTGTCAGATGACAGCAACTACACATCAACCCAAACACAAGACATCATTGTCATTAGAGAGTAAAA
>CAYYAA010000139.1:0-4716 GCA_964469875.1 uncultured Bacteroides sp. | reverse complement strand
TAGGTACCGGATTTGCTTATGTAGGCAGGGAGTATCGCTTACAGATTGGTGAAACTGAAAACTTCATTGACCTTCTTTTTTACAATTTGAAATTGCGTTGCTATGTAGTTATAGAGGTCAAGATTAGAGACTTTTCATCGTCAGACATAGGACAACTCGGTAGTTATGTGGTAGCTTGCAATCACATCCTTAGAGAAGAAGGTAAAGATAATCCGACAATCGGATTGCTAATTTGCAAAAGCAAAGACAGCACATTGGCGCAATATGCGTTAGAATCATCAACGCAGCCTATCGGAATATCAGAGTATGAATTGGAACGCTTCTATCCGGAAAAAATTGAGGGCATTATGCCAACGATTGAGGAACTTGAATCAAAATTGGATGGCGAAAACGATTAGACGATTTGTCGGTTGTGCGTAGTGTGCGCAGTGCGCAGTGTGGACTTCACCTGACTTTTTAATTGACTAATATTTGGCAGATTGGGGATTTTGACGTAAATTTGCAAGGTTAATCAGAAGCCTGCTACATTAATTAATGTATGCGTTATGGCTTCTTATCTATACCAACTTAATAATCCCTCTTCATCAGAGTAATTATGGCTGAAATTAAAATTGCCGGTATTATGCGCGCAGGGGCTTATTCGCCCAACCACATTGGTAACGATGCGGCTATATTTAACGTCGTAGCTGAACAATTGCGTAAACGCGGCTGCGAAGTAAATGTTTACAGCGAAGAACAATTCATCGCCGGTGCTACTACCGAAGACATCATACTTAATATGTGCCGTGAGCAACGCTCTATTGCCCTGCTCCAAGAGGCTGAAAATAACGGCAAACTCGTTATAAACTCAGGCTATGGCATCGAAAATTGCACACGTGAGCGCATGACTCGCATACTCATCGGCAGTAATATCCCTTATCCGGAGAGCTTGATGGTGAACACTGACGAGGCTATACGTGACAGCCTCGTGAAAGCTAAAATGACACAGTGCTGGATTAAACGTGGCGACTTCCATGCGATGCACAAAGAGGACGTTAGCTATGTCCGCCATCCGGAGGAAGCTCAAGAAGTGCTGCAAGAATACTTCTTGCGCGGCATCAAACGTGCCGTTATCAATCGTCACTTGGAAGGCGACTTGATTAAATTCTACGGCGTGCAAGGCTCATCGTTCTTCTACTGGTTCTATCCCTTTGAAGCCGGTCACAGCAAGTATGGCCATGAAGCCATCAATGGCAAGGCTCGCGGCTTGGAATTTGACAAGGAGCGTATGCGTGCTATCTGTCAGAAGGCTTCAGAAGTGCTTGATGTTAAAATCTATGGCGGTGACTGCATTATTTCGCCCGAAGGTGATATCCGCATCATTGACTTCAATGACTGGCCAAGTTTCGCGCCCTGTCGCAACGAAGCAGCTCCGCATATTGCCAAATGCGTGATGAATGCGATACGCAAACACAAAGAGGGCAATCGTGACTAATCGGTTGCGGCGTATCAACCTAAAAACTAAAGTATAAGAAATTATAATGTCATCAGAAAATACTATCAAATCCTCATACCGAGATTCATTAAAGTCAATGGACACCGAGGAACACATCGACCTCGCGTTCTATCGACCGATAGGCTATGCATGGGCGTGTCTCGCACGCCGTCTTGGTGTGACACCTAATGCTATCACCATTGCGTCAATATTTCTCGGTGTTGCCGGTGGCGTAGCTTTCTATTTTAACGACCTATGGATTAACGTCATCGGTATGCTCCTCTTGATATGGGCTAACTCCTTTGACAGCGCTGACGGCCAGTTGGCACGTATGACCAAGCAATATTCGCGCATCGGTCGCATCCTCGACGGTCTCAGCGGTGACTTCTGGTTTGCTACAATCTACTTCGCAATCTGCTTCCGCGAAAACGTCACCAGTGACTTCTTTAGCGCACACCATTGGGTGATTTGGACTATTGCCATTCTTGCCGGCATTTGCCATGGCAAACAAGCTGCAATGGCTGACTATTACCGTCAGTTCCACCTTTATTTCCTTAAAGGTGAAGAAGGTAGCGAGCTTGAAAACGCTGATAACCTCAAAGCTCAGCTCGCTGAACTCTCTTGGAGCAAAAATTTCTGGAAGAAACTCACCATGTTCTTCTATACTCAATACACTGTCAATCAAGAGGCTTGGACACCGTCAATGCAAGTCTTGCGTGGCAAACTGCACAATCGCTTTGCCGACGGAAAGATTTCGCAAAAATTCCGCGATGATTTCCGCGTCTTGAGCTTGCCTTTGATGAAGTACACAAACATCTTGTCATTCAACTGGCGCACAATCATCTTGTTCGTGTCGTTGTTCGCATCAATGCCTTGGCTATACTTCGCATTTGAATTGATAGTGCTAAACTCACTCTTGGCTTACATGGTGATACGTCACGAGCGTATCTGCAAGAAGCTATCTAAAGACCTCGACAATGGCTTATATTGATACAATCAAACCACGTGTCAAAGGCATAGTCTTTGACTATGGCGGCACGATAGACAGCCGTGGCGACCACTGGAGCGAGATAATCTATGAAGGCTATCACGCTGCCGGCTTGACGGTTGAACGTGACACATTCCGCGAAGCCTATGTCTTTGCTGAACGCGAGTTAGCGCGTGTGCGTCACATCGAGCCCCAACACAACTTCGCCGACTTGTTGCTGATAAAAATGCGCATTGAGCTAAACTGGCTCGCTGAGCGCAACATCATCGCGCAAGACAATGTAGAGACTCTTGCAACCAAAATTGCCGACTATTGTTATAAGTACGCGCGCACGTGCGTTGAGGAAGCTCGCCCCATCCTGCAATCTCTCTCTGAGCAATATCCGATGGTATTGGTTAGCAACTTCTATGGCAATGTTGACTCTGTCCTTCGCGACTTCGACCTGCGTCGATATTTTAACGGCGTGATTGAGAGTGCTGTCGTCGGTGTCCGTAAACCCGACGCTCGCATCTTTATGCTCGGAGTTGTAGCTCTTGGCTTGAAGTCTGAAGAAGTTTTAATGGTTGGTGACAGCCTTCGCAAGGACATACTCCCTGCCGAGTCTATCGGCTGTATGTCAGCTTGGATTAAAGGACGCGGCTGGACGCCTGACGAAGACGCAGCTGTGCATGACACCCAAATTTCAAGCCTTCGAGAACTCTTGCAATTGTTACGATGAAAAAATAGAATATACTCAATTTAATAATTTTCACACCACAAAAGCTAAAACTGCGTGAATTTAATATCTGTTAACGCGAAAATTACGCGTTTAACGAAATGATACAATAATTCATATAGTTTATACTACAAAATTTTTTGCAATAAAAAAGTATATGTACTTTTACGCCGCTAAAACGCGGCGGATGCCGTAATCAGTTAACCTACCCTGTGAAAATTAATAATAAATCAAAAATAAAATAAACTTAGAAAACATGAGCAGTAATGTTAAGCCCGCTGAAGGTAAACTCGGCGTTATGGTAGTCGGTCTCGGTGCCGTTACCTCAACATTCATGACAGGTGTCCTTATGACACGCAAAGGTTTGGCTAAACCTGTTGGTTCAATGACTCAATACGACAAAATCCGTGTTGGTCAAGGTGCTGAAAAGAAATATCTCAAATACAACGAAATCGTTCCTATCGCTGATTTGAACGACATCGTTTTCGGCGCATGGGACGTTTATCCTGTTAACGCTTACGAATCAGCTATCAACGCTGAAGTACTCAAAGAAAAAGATATCAACCCCGTTAAGGACGAGCTCGAAAAAATCGTTGCTTTGCCCGCTGCTTTTGACCACGACTATGCTAAGCGTCTCGATGGTAACAACATCAAGAGCTGCAAAAACCGTTGGGATATGACTGAACAACTCCGTCAAGATATCCGCGACTTCAAAGCTAAAAACGGTGTAAACCGCGTTGTTGTTCTCTGGGCTGCTTCTACCGAAGTTTACGTCCCCGTTAACAAAGACGTTCACTATACTCTCGCTGACCTCGAAGCTGCTATGAAGGCTGACGATAAAGCTAACATCGCTCCATCTATGTGCTATGCTTACGCTGCTTTGAGCGAAGGTGCTCCCTTCATCATGGGTGCTCCTAACACTACTGTTGATATCCCCGCTATGTGGGAACTCGCAGAAAAAACCGGTATGCCTATCGCAGGTAAAGACTTCAAGACCGGTCAAACTCTCGTTAAATCAGGTTTCGCTCCTATCATCGGCACTCGCTGCCTCGGTCTCTCTGGCTGGTTCTCTACAAACATCCTCGGTAACCGTGACGGTCTCGTTCTCGATGAACCCGCTAACTTCCGTACTAAAGAAGTCAGCAAGCTCTCAACTTTGGAATCTATCCTCGTTGCTGAAGAACAACCCGATTTGTACACTGACTACTTCCACAAAGTTCGTATCAACTACTATCCCCCGCGCAACGATAACAAAGAAGGTTGGGATAACATCGATATCTTCGGTTGGATGGGCTACCCCATGCAAATCAAGATCAACTTCCTCTGCCGCGACTCTATCCTCGCAGCTCCGTTGTGCCTTGACCTCGTATTGTTGAGCGACCTCGCTGCTCGCGCAGGCCGTCACGGCATCCAACGCTTCTTGAGCTTCTTCCTCAAGAGCCCGATGCACGACTACACTCAAAACGAAGTGCCCGTTAACCACCTCTTCCAACAATATGTTATGTTGAAGAACGCTCTCCGCGAAATGGGTGGCTACGC
>CAYYAA010000138.1:0-4801 GCA_964469875.1 uncultured Bacteroides sp. | reverse complement strand
ACCATAGCCTCGTCGAGCCTCTCGGCGAGGCATTTTTTTAGCTTTCAGAGTTGGATAAGTCTCATAACTTATAATCTTTTTGTAACTTTGTGGCATGAAAGAAACTGAGAATAAGCCACGGTTGTGGAATATGAACTATTGCAAGGCGATGATTGGTAACTTTATGCTCTATTTCGCCTTTTATATCCTCACCCCACTGCTGCCTATTTACCTTGATTCACAATTCAACGCCAACAAGGACACGATGGGCTTGGTGCTGTCGGGTTATGTCATTGCCGCATTGGTCGTAAGACCTTTCAGCGGATTTATTGTTGATAGTTTTGACCGTCATAAGGTGTTGATGGTGTGCTTCTTTTGCTTTTTTGCAATGTTTAGCGGCTATCTCGCGGCAGGCACGCTGCTGCTATTCGGCATAGTGCGCACGCTGCACGGTTTGCCCTTCGGCGCATTGACCGTAGCCAACTCCACGGTAGCCATTGACTCGCTCCATGCGGCACGCCGCAACGAGGGCATAGGTTATTATGGCTTGAGCAATAATCTCGCAATGGCGTTTGCACCGTCTGTCGGCATCTGGATTTACACCGCTACCGACAACTTCAAACTGCTGTTTTGGATAGCTTTGGCGGTAGCTTTGTTGGGGCTGTTGGCGGTAAGTACAATCAAACTGCCTTATCGTCAGCCTGTTAAGCACAAAGAGAAAATCAGCTTTGACCGCTTTTTCTTGACTAAAGCGTGGATATTGGCTATAAACATCTGTCTTTTCGGCTCTTGTTGG
Organism: uncultured Bacteroides sp.; assembly: GCA_964469875.1. GTDB lineage: Bacteria > Bacteroidota > Bacteroidia > Bacteroidales > Muribaculaceae > CAG-873. The sequence goes on along the minus strand of CAYYAA010000138.1, from coordinate 4,026 downwards.
GGCATAATGTCCAACTATGTAGCGATTTATGGCAAGGAGGAATTAGGCATCACTGATGGCACGGGCTTATTCTTCATGATACTCTCAATCGGACTGTTCGTGTCGCGCATACAAGGCTCACGCGCTTTGCGCAAGGGACTCATCACCCATAATGCCGCCATGGGCATCTTGCTGTCGGCAGTAGGCTTCACGCTCTTTGCCGCCGTTGAGCAGCAATGGGCTTATTATCTGTCCGCGGCGATGATAGGTCTCGGCAATGGCCACATGTATCCCGCATTTCTCAATATGTTTATCAAGGTCGCACGTCATGATCAGCGTGGCACTGCCAACTCGTCAATCCTCACATCATGGGATGCCGGCATGGGCTTAGGCATATTAATAGGTGGCTTTATGCTCGAATATGTGTCTTATGTATCAGCGTTTTGGGTAGCTGCTGCCATGCAATGTTGTGGCGCTATACTGTTCTTTGCCTGCACACGCAGCGCATTTGCGCGCCTTCGTTTGCCCGAGAACGATTAGGCAGCAAAAAAAAGCTGTCGGCGACAACGTCAACAGCTTCTAATTCAACCAAAACATCGTATATAAACAATTACATCAACATATAATCAATCATCGGGCTCGATAGACTGCCCCTATGCTCGTGGGCAGTCTACGCGGCAAAGTTATGTGGATTCTTATGTGTAAGAGATAGACTTAATGTGTGTTTTATGTTAGATTTTGTCAAAGGCCTGTGCCAAGTCATCAATTATGTCATCAATGTGTTCTATGCCGATAGAAAGGCGAATTGTTCCGGGATAGATATCTTGGTCGGCAAGCTGTTCCGGAGACAACTGTGAGTGGGTTGTGGTCGCCGGATGGATTACCAATGATTTAACATCGGCAACATTGGCGAGCAGTGAGAATATCTTCAAGTTGTCGATGAAGCGATAAGCCTCCTCTTGTCCGCCTTTGATTTCAAAGGTGAAGATAGAGCCGCCGCCATTGGGGAAGTATTTCTTGTAGAGCTCGTGGTCAGGGTGTGTCGGCACGGCAGGGTGGTTGACCTTCTTAACTTTGGGGTGCTTGCTGAGGAAGTCAACGACTTTGAGCGTATTCTCAACGTGACGTTCTACGCGAAGTGACAGTGTCTCAAGACCTTGCAGCAGCGTCCAAGCATTGAACGGTGAAATTGTAGCACCGGTATCGCGCAGCAAGACGGCGCGGATGCGAGTGACATAAGCGGCAGCGCCTACGGCTTGTGCAAAGACGATGCCGTGATATGACGGGTCAGGCTCGCTCAGTTGAGGGAATTTGCCTGAAGCTACCCAGTCAAACTTGCCTGAGTCAACGATTACGCCGCCCAAAGATGCGCCGTGACCACCGATAAACTTCGTGGCAGAGTGGATAACCACGTCGGCACCGTGTTCAATCGGACGCAGCAGGTAAGGCGTTGTGAATGTGCTGTCTATAATCAAAGGGATAGAGTGCTTGTGAGCAATTGCGGCAACGGCATCAATGTCAATGATGTTAGAATTGGGGTTGCCTAAAGACTCGATGAACACAGCTTTGGTGTTGGGCTGTATTGCTTTCTCAAAGTTATTAATGTCCTCCGGGTCTACGAAAGTAGTAGAAATGCCGTATGTCGGCAGAGTGTGGTCGAGTAGGTTGAACGAGCCGCCATAGATTGTCTTTGCGGCTACGATATGGTCACCGTCTTTTGCGATATTGAGGAAAGCGTAAGTCGCAGCGGCGGCACCGGAGGCAACAGCGAGAGCGGCAACGCCACCTTCGAGAGCGGCGATGCGTTGTTCAAATACATCTTCTGTCGGATTTGTCAAGCGACCATAGATGTTGCCGGCATCTGCCAAGCCAAAGCGAGCTGCGGCGTGTGCCGAATTGTGGAATACGTAGCTTGTCGTTTGATAAATAGGCACGGCGCGAGCATCTGTTGTCGGGTCGGCTTGCTCTTGTCCAACATGTAGTTGCAAGGTCTCAAAATGTAATTTCTTTTCTGACATATTAATCGGTATTTAAGTTTCAGTGTTAAGATGTTTTTTGATACGAGTTTTCGATAAGAAGATTTTCGTTTCCTTTCTGTTGCAAAGTTATATCGGCAGAAAATATTTCGCAAGAAAAACAGATTTTTCAGAAAATATTACTAATTTTGCCGAAATCAGCAGTGAATTATTTCTGATACAAGTCAAAATATTACCGTCTAACCGAAAAAACATCTTTTTATGACTGAACAGCTTGACAACATAGACCTGAAAATACTGAGAGAATTGCAGCAAAATTGCCGATTAACGACAAAAGAACTTGCGGCGCGTGTAAATTTATCGACGACGCCCGTCTTTGATCGTGTGCGTCGATTGGAGAATTCAGGCTACATCTCGGCATACACAGCGCGACTAAACGCCGAAAAACTCGATATGGGATTTGTCGTTTTCTGTAACGTAAAATTGCAGTGTATGAACCGTGAAAATGCCGTCTACTTCACCACACAAATCAAGAAACTCGGACAAGTCACAGAGTGCTACAACGTGTCAGGGCGTTTTGACTATTTGCTAAAGATTTATGCTCGCTCCATGAAAGACTACCAAGAATTTATCATCAATCGACTCGGACGCCTTGACAACATCGGCTCAATAGAGAGCACATTCGTCATGTCCCACGTCAAACAAGACTCCGGCCTGCCAATTTAAGTTGTTACGTAAACATTTGCGGTGAATGAACTTTAACAGCTAAGTATTAAACAAACAACACCCGCGTTGGATATGTAGTTTCCATAAAATGCTGTAATTTAGGCGTATATGATACAGTTAAAAATATTTAAATATCCACATTGCTTGTTGTTTATTTGTTGCGTGTCTTTAAATTTGTAGCTCAAATAAATACATACCACATAAAATACATTTCTATGAAAAAATTTTCGATTCTAATTTGCCTATTGGCATTAGTATCTTGTCAGGAAGTGAATTTGGAGGATGAGTTTACCCCTGTTTCACAGGAAGATACTTCTGTCACCGGAGAACAGGAAGCTATAAGGATAGCATCCTGTGCAGCATCATTATTGGATGATGCAAGTCGTTCTGCTCGTTCTATTACCGCCAAAAACGCGGTAACTCCGGTTTATTCAACTGCGTCTCGTGTTGGAGTGTTATTATAGTAAGTCATTAACAACTAAATATTAAAGTTATGATTAGAAAGAAATTAATATTACTAATGGCAATAGCTGCTGTTGCTGTATTCGGGTCGTGCAGCAGTGATAATGCCGAAGACTTGGCTCAAGACGATACCACCGATGAAGCAGTTGTTTTGACGAAAGAAATCGAAACACGAGCCATCGAACAAGCTAACAACTTCTCATATAATCTGTTTACGGCAGTAACTGACGATTTGTCACAGTTAGAAAATAAGAATATTTTTATTTCCCCATTGAGTGTCTCAATGGCACTGTCAATGACAGCCAATGGCGCAGTAGGCGAGACTCGTCAACAGATAATCAATGCCTTGGGATATAAAGATGTGACAACTATAGACGGTATAAATCAAGTAAACGCCAAGTTACTTGCTGAGTTACCGAATGTAGATCCGCAAGTCAAATTGTCCATCGCAAATGCACTTTGGGTTAACGAGACATTCCCGATTAAGAATACGTTTACGACAAAGTTGAATGATACATATCAGGCGACTGTTGAAAATCTCGATTTCTCAGACATCAAGTCAGTAGGCATAATTAATGATTGGGCGAATGTCAATACTAACGGCTTGATTAAAAGTATTATAAATTCTATTGATCCAAGTATGGCGATTATCTTGGCTAATGCTCTATATTTCAAAGCAGATTGGTCGCAGCCGGCTTTTGAAACGTCAGATAATTTTAAGTTTAATAGTTATACCGGGAAGCAGGCTGTAGTTGAGTCATTTACGAAGTATGAAAGCGATATAGCCTATAACAGTAATGAAAAATGTCAGATAGCAACATTTCCGTTAGCAGGAGGTAACTATACCTATACCGCTATATTGCCTAATGAGAATATATCAATC
>CAYYAA010000137.1:0-4909 GCA_964469875.1 uncultured Bacteroides sp. | reverse complement strand
TCGAAGTGAAGTACAGGGTATTTAGTCCATTCAGTCTCCAACTTCTCCATAGCCAAGCCTGTAAACAAGTCCTTACGCCCATCGAAATAGCAATGCAATGTACTGCTCAGCAAAGACTTACCAAATCGCCTCGGACGACTAAGAAAGATAAATTTAGATGTATGCGTTAACTTATAGACAAGGTCGGTCTTATCTACATAAACAGCATTCAGAGAACGCATCTCGCTGAAACTTTGTATTCCTATGGGGTAATATGGCTCTGATAACATGGCTTTTACATTTATGGGGACTGATGTTTGCAAAAATAACACATCTTAGTGACTCATGCAAATAAAAAACCATCAATGTATAACTTTAATCATCTGAGTGATTTGCAGTATATTACATTATAAGTTCAAGCGGTATTGGTCGTAGACGATGCTTCTGCCACCAAATTCCTCTTTATGTCTAACCATGCCTTCGTTGAGGTATAATCCTTGGTTCTCATTAGATGTTCCAAAATCAAACCATTTAGCATCTTTGAATTTATCAAAGACTAAGTGATTATAGATTACATCAACAGCATATTGCTCTTTGCCTAAGTCATTTGCGGCAGCATATTGCAGGTGTAGGACATCGCCAACTTTGTAAATAACAGCACCTGCAAGAATTGAGTTTTCAGTCTCTGCAACGTAGAATAAGATTTCGTCAGGGAATCTATCTCTAAGCAGTTGCATTTCGTCTTGTGTATGAACCGGTGTAGTGTTATGTCTTGTACGGCGATCATCTACAATGATTTGCCAGAATTCAGCGACATCATTTGTCTGACGTACAGAAATGCCAAATTCATTACGACGTTTAATAGCTCGTTTTCCCAATCTTGATGAGTGTAGCGGGTTTTGTATGTCGATAACGGTGGCGAGATTGCGACAGCAAAGCGTTGCGCCATGTCTCCAAAGAGCATAAAGGTCTTCTTCGGCAGGATAACGGTGATAGATATGAGGTACAGGCTTATAGATTAATGATTTTACGCCTTCGTTGCGAAGTATAGAGGAAACGGCATCCAACCATATTGAAGGAGAAGCAGGAGCTGCTGCTGATGAAGAGTTGCCCATAATGAAACCGCCGTAGGTTAAGCCGCCGTGAGAGCGTAACTCGGTATTATTGTTGTGAATAGAAGCCGGCAGAAGAGCTTCGACCTTTCCACGGCTATTAAAAATCACGAAAGAATGGTCGGTAAATCTGTCGCTGTGGTATTCCATGTAGTCGCGAATGAAAAGGAAAGTGCCGTTGCGAGATTCTCTAACGAATTTATCCCAACAGTCGCGCATATCCGGTGTGTATTGACGAATTTCCATTTTTAAGCAGTTTAGAGGTGTGCAAAGTTAGTTTATTTTCGTTACACTGCAACAGAAGGCGATTATTTTGTTATGCCGATAAGGCTTATTCGTTGAAGTCGCCTATACCGTGGCGAATGATTTGCGGCGAATCGCTATCTGTCAGGTCAACGATTGTAGAGGGATAGATTGAGCCTTCGCCGCCGTCTATCATAAGGTCAATATCGTTGTCATACCTTAGTGCTATGGCTTCAGGCATCTCAGCTTCTGTAGGCTCATCAGGGTCAAATGTGATAGATGTTGAGAGTATGGGGTTGCCCATGGCTTGGGCTAATGCTCGAGGAATGTCATTATCGGGGATGCGCACGCCGACGCTCTTGCGACCTTTAAAAACTTTTGGCAGCGTGGTTGATGCCGGTAAGATGAACGTGTATGGTCCGGGCAGGTATTGTTTAAGAATACGGAAAGCACGGTTGTCAATGCGTGCGTATTCAGCGGCTTGTGATAGGTCAGAGCAGATAACAGACAGCGGCTGTTTCTCGGGATTTATGCCTTTGATGCGGCACAAGCGCTCAATGGCACGTTGGTTAAGAGCATTGCAACCGAGGGCATAGAGTGTATCTGTCGGGTATATGATGATTTCGCCATTGCGCAGTGCTTCAACGACTTCGTCAATATATCTCTCATTTATAGAGCCGGGGTAAATGGTAAGTGTTTTCATGGTTTGTGACTTGAGAATGTTATGTTTTTGGCGTTAGCATATTGTGTTAACAGCCTATTTGTTAGCGCAATAAGTTCGTCGCGGTTCATATCCGGGCGATATATGTTGATTGTCATTATCAGATGCGTCGTTTGCTCTGATAGTTTTGTGCGGTCATTGTCGCTTGTTGGTGTGCCGACACCTCCAACTTCATCACGGAAGACCGGCAGACAAGCGATGTTGAGCTGTCCGCGACCGATAGCTTCGTAAGGCTCACCTTCATGTCCTGAGCCAAGCGTCAGCGTGTCGCCCACGATTTTATCTGCGTCAAATCCGCCAATAGAATGGCCGCTTGCGACTGATAACAAGTTGATTAAATCAATAACTGCCAAAGAACGATATAACTCCAAGCCTTTGACCATGCGACGACAGAGGGCTTCAGACGAGGGACGATAGCGGTTAGGCTCTTTGCCCAAGGCTTTGTATGCTGCGCGAGTTCCGGCGATGCCGGGACGTTTGTTGACCATTTCCATGGGATAGTCATGGCGTATCTGTTCTGCCACGGCATTGAGTTCAGCCCAAAGGGTGTCATCAGTCGGAAGGTTCACTATGTCGGCGGTGACAAGGATAACTTCAAGCTCGGGAGCTGCGGTTTTGATTATCGGTTCAAAGGCGATGTTCATTGACTTATCATTTAAGGTATAAAGCGATAAGCCGGTGCGCTGACGTGCGCACCACTTATCGCTATGTGGGAGAATTATTTTTCGCTGTCAGTGGCGGCAAATTCCATCAGATAGGCTTTTATAAAGCCGTCGAGGTTACCGTCCATAACGCCGTTAACATCTGCTGTTTGGTAGCCGGTGCGGTGGTCTTTAACACGGCGGTCGTCAAAGACGTAACTGCGGATTTGAGAGCCCCATTCGATTTTCATCTTGCCGGCTTCAATTTTGGCTTGTTCTTGCAGACGGTGTTGCAACTCCTTATCATAAAGGATAGAGCGCAATTGACGCATTGCGTTCTCCTTGTTTTTGGGTTGGTCGCGTGTCTCGGTGTTCTCAATCAAGATTTCCTCAAATTCGCCGGTGTAAGGATCGGTGAATTGGTAGCGCAAGCGCACACCGGACTCTACTTTGTTGACGTTCTGACCGCCTGCTCCACCGGAGCGGAAAGTGTCCCAAGACAATAGTGCGGGGTCAACTTTTACCTCTATTGTATCATCAACCAACGGAGTGACGAAGACAGATGCAAAAGACGTCATGCGCTTGCCTTGTGCGTTGTATGGCGAAACGCGCACCAAGCGGTGAACGCCGTTTTCGCTTTTGAGATAGCCATAGGCGAAGTCGCCTTCGACATTGATTGTGCATGATTTAATGCCGGCTTCATCGCCTTCGAGCAGGTTGGCGATAGATGTCTTATAGCCTTGTTTTTCGCACCAACGCAGGTACATACGCATTAACATTGAAGCCCAGTCTTGACTCTCTGTGCCACCGGCTCCGGAGTTAATTTTGAGTACCACGCCCATCTTGTCCTCTTCGCGACGCAGCATATTGCGCAGTTCAAGGTCCTCAATTTGTTGAATAGCAGTGGCATATAGCGCATCGAGTTCAGCTTCCTCGATAAGGCCCTCTTTGATGAAATCCCAACCTACGCTAAGCTCATCAACAGCCTGTTCGACAGCTTTATAACCGTCAATCCACTGTTGCAAGTCCTTAATTTTTTTCATTTGAGCTTGAGCCTCTTTGGGATGTTCCCAAAAGTCCGGTACGTGAGTGCGCAACTCTTCCTCTTCTACTTGAATTTTTTTACTGTCGATGTCAAAGATACCTCCTCAACGCCAACTATATGCACCTTACAAAGAAGTGATAGTGGAGCACTTAGAAGCCGGCAGGAGATATCTCGGTCAGATGGATCTCAATATCAAGTCGCCTCTCGTGTGGGAGCATTATGAGAACACGCTCAAAAAGCTGTCCGAGTACGGTGCGAGGATAGTGCGGCTTGACGCATTTGCATACGCGCCTAAGGAGCCTGGCGAGAAGAATTTCTTGAACGACCCGGGCACATGGGAGCTGCTCGACAAAGTGAGGGCGTTGGCTGATAAATATAACGTGACGCTCTTGCCGGAGATCCATGCGAGCTACGGTGAGAAGATATACGAGCTCGTCTCAAAGAAGGGATACATGACATATGATTTCTTCCTCCCGGGGCTCATGATATATGCGATGGAGCATCACGACGGCGACGTGCTGTGCCGCTGGGCCACAGAGCAGATGGAAAACGGTATCCGCACCGTAAATATGCTGGGTTGCCACGACGGCATACCTCTTCTCGATCTGAAGGGATTTCTTGCCGACTCTGATATAGAGGAGATGATAGAGCTGCTCGTCTCGCGCGGCGGATATGTGAAGAATCTGCACGGTCAGAAGAATATGTACTATCAGGTGAACGCCACATTTTACAGTGCGCTCGGCGAGGACGACAAAAAGATGGTATTTGCAAGGGCTATCCAGATGTTTATGCCGGGCAAGCCGCAGGTGTGGTACCTCGACCTGTTCGCCGGAAAGAACGACCACGAGGCTGTAAAGCGTGCGGGAGAGGGCGGACACAAGGAGATCAACAGGACGAACCTGTCGGGAGCAGATATCGACGCGGGACTTAAATCATCTGTAGTTACAGAGCAGATAAAGCTCCTTCGTCTCAGAAATGAGCACCCGGCGTTCGGATTTGATTCGAAACTGTCTATAGACAGAGACGGAAGTGTAGTGACATTTACATGGACAAATGGCGATGCAAAGATCGCACTGAAGGCAGATTTTGCGACATATGATTATGAAATCATAGGATGATTCAAGGGTCAAAAGGTCAAAAAGCCGTTGTGCTTGCACAAAAAGGCTTT
>CAYYAA010000136.1:0-5017 GCA_964469875.1 uncultured Bacteroides sp. | reverse complement strand
TGGACATAATCGGACTGCAAAGTTACGCACTTACTTCGTAATTTCCAAATAATTAGCTGTTAATTTTTTAGTCTCGGAGCACCAGAGAACTCGGAGTCCTCCGAGTCCTCCGAGCCTTCGGCTAATATTCGTCCCAACTCTTAATCTCGATCTTGTCGAGCGGTAGGGTTGTGAATGACTGAATGAATGCAGAAGCAAGACGTGCGTTGGTCAACAATGGGATGTTGAGGTCAATTGCTGCGCGGCGTACTGCGCGACCGTTGCTGAGCTCTACCGGCGTGAAGTTACGCGGAATGTTGACAACGAGGTCCACCTCATGGTTGTGGAGCAATTCGATAGCCTGAGGTTGCATATCGGGCTGTGATGGCCAATAAGCAACGACTGATGGTATGCCGTTCTCACTCAAGAAGCGCGCTGTGCCGCTTGTAGCATAAATCTTGTAGCCGGCATTGTGGAGCTGGTGAGCAGCCTCGAGCATATCAGCTTTTTGCTTAGATGAACCTGTGCTGAGCAATACAGCCTTCTTCGGTATGCGTTGACCTACGGCGAGCATTGACTTGAGTACAGCCTCTGAAGCATCATCGCCGAGACAGCCGACTTCGCCGGTCGATGACATATCTACGCCGAGAACAGGGTCAGCACCTTGCAAACGTGAGAATGAGAATTGTGAGGCCTTGATGCCTACATAGTCGAGGTCAAATGCGTTCTTAGAGGGACGCTCAACGTTAAGACCGAGCATAATTTGTGTAGCAAGGTCGATAAAGTTGATTTTGAGCACCTTTGACACGAAGGGGAAGCTACGTGACGCGCGCAAGTTACACTCGATTACCTTAATATCATTGTTCTTAGCAAGATACTGGATATTGAACGGACCTGAGATGTTGAGAGCGGCAGCAATCTGTTGTGACACCTTCTTTATGCGGCGCATTGTCTCGACATAGAGCTTTTGCGGCGGGAACTGGATGGTAGCATCGCCGGAGTGAACGCCGGCAAACTCGATGTGCTCAGATATTGCATAAGCCTTGATTTCGCCATTTTGAGCCACGGCATCCATCTCGATTTCTTTTGCGTTCTGGATGAACTCTGTAACAACAACCGGGTGTTGCTTTGATACATTCGCAGCAAGTTTGAGGAAGCGCACAAGCTCGTCCTCGTTAGAGCAAACATTCATAGCCGCACCTGAGAGCACGTAGCTGGGGCGCACGAGAACGGGGAAGCCTACCTCCTCAACAAATTGGTTGATATCTTCGAGACTCGTAAGCTCACGCCAGCGCGGTTGGTCAATGCCGAGGCGGTCAAGCATAGCTGAGAACTTGTGACGGTCTTCAGCGTTGTCAATGCTCTTGGCAGTCGTACCGAGGATATTTACGCCCTCGGCGTCGAGACGTGTCGCGAGGTTGTTAGGTATCTGACCACCTACTGACAGGATAGTGCCGTGAGGCTGTTCGAGGTCGATGATGTCCATCACACGCTCAAAGGTCAACTCGTCAAAATAGAGACGGTCGCACATATCGTAGTCCGTAGAGACGGTTTCAGGATTATAGTTAATCATCACTGAGCGCCAACCTTGCTTCTTAACGGTCATAAGCGCATTAACAGAGCACCAGTCAAACTCAACAGACGAGCCGATGCGGTAAGCACCCGAACCGAGAACGACAACCGATTTGCCATCATTCTCATATTTGATGTCGCTCACGTTGCCATTATAAGTAAGGTATAGGTAGTTGGTCTTGGCGGGATATTCGGCAGCAAGAGTGTCGATTTGTTTCACCGCGGGAACGATGCCATTAGCCTTGCGCAGTTTGCGCACCTTGAGAGACGCATCTTCGCCGCTTGTCATCTCAGTCTTGAGAACAGAACGTGCGATTTGGAAGTCGCTGAAGCCTTGCTGCTTTGCATCACGCAAAAGCTCGAGTGGCAGAGACTCCAGACTGTTATATTTCTCTAATTCGTGTGAAGTGTCAATGATATGGCGCAAACGATACAAGAACCAGCGGTCAATCTTAGTTAAATCGTGAATCTTGTCCACAGACCAACCTTCATTCATTGCCTTTGCAATGACAAAGATACGCTTGTCAGTCGGAGCCTTCAAAGCTGACTCGATATCGGCGATATTGAGTTCCTTGTTTTCAACAAAGCCGTGCATGCCTTGTCCAATCATGCGCAGACCCTTTTGGATAGCTTCCTCGAAGGTGCGGCCGATAGCCATAACCTCGCCGACAGACTTCATAGACGAGCCGATTTCGCGATTTACGCCGTGGAACTTACCGAGGTCCCAACGAGGTATCTTAACAACGATATAGTCAAGAGCAGGCTCGAAGAAAGCCGAAGTCTCGCCTGTCACAGCATTGCGCAAGTCAAAGAGACCATAACCGAGACCGAGCTTAGCGGCAACAAATGCCAATGGATAGCCGGTGGCTTTAGATGCCAAAGCCGATGAACGGCTCAGACGAGCATTAACCTCTATGACGCGGTAGTCCATTGATGATGGGTCGTAAGCGTATTGCACGTTACACTCACCAACGATGCCGATGTGACGTATGATTTTGATTGCGAGTGAACGCAAGTAGTGGTAGTCGTCGTTAGACAGAGTCTGAGACGGAGCGACAACGATACTCTCACCGGTGTGGATGCCCAGCGGGTCAAAGTTCTCCATGTTGCAGACCGTGATGCAATTGTCAAAACGGTCGCGCACAACCTCATACTCAATCTCTTTCCAGCCTTTGAGCGACTTCTCAACGAGGACTTGCGGAGAAAAAGCCAAAGCCTTCTCGACCAACGCACGCATCTCTGCGTCATTGTCGCAGAAGCCGCTACCGAGACCGCCGAGCGCATAAGCAGCGCGGACGATTACGGGATAGCCCAACTTGTTGGCAACACGCAACGCATCGTCAACAGTCTCTACAGCTTCACTCTTGATAGTCTTGATATCTATTTGATCAAGTTTCTCAACAAAGAGCTCGCGGTCCTCGGTGTCCATGATAGCTTGCACCGGAGTACCTAAAACTTGCAAGTCATATTTTTCGAGTATGCCCTCGCGATAGAGAGCAACGCCGCAGTTGAGAGCAGTCTGACCGCCGAAAGCCAACATGATGCCGTCGGGACGCTCCTTAGCGATAACGCGCTCAACAAAATAAGGCGTTACCGGCAAGAAATATATTTTGTCAGCGAAACCCTCAGAGGTTTGCACCGTAGCAATGTTCGGGTTAATCAGAATAGTGGTGATGCCTTCCTCTTTGAGAGCTTTCAGAGCTTGAGCGCCGGAGTAGTCAAACTCACCGGCTTCACCGATTTTGAGAGCGCCGCTACCAAGCAGCAATACTTTTTTTATTGATTTCTTGTCCATTGCGGTAGATTAAAGCATGTCAATAAATTCGTCAAAGAGAAATTCTGTATCACGCGGACCACTTGAAGCCTCAGGGTGGAACTGTGCAGAGAAGAAAGGCAACGACTTGTGGCGAATGCCTTCATTTGTGCCATCGTTCATGTTGATAAAGAGCGGTTCCCATTCAGCAGGAAGTGTCTCTGTATCAACAGCGAAGCCGTGGTTTTGAGATGTAATGTAGCAACTGTTGGTACCAACTCGGCGCACCGGCTGATTGTGGCTGCGGTGGCCATACTTGAGCTTATAGGTGCGAGCACCTGCAGCTTTAGCCAAAAGTTGATTGCCCATACAGATGCCGCAGATGGGCTTGGCGATAGCAATCGCCTTGCGGATATTCTCGACAGTCTTCTCAGCAAAGTCAGGATTGCCCGGGCCGTTGCTGATAAACAAACCGTCATAAGGAATCGAAGTGAAATCATAATCCCAGGGCACACGTATCACCTTTACACCGCGATTGATAAGACAGCGGATGATATTGTGCTTGATGCCACAGTCAACCAAGACAACAGTCTTAGCGTCAGGATTCTTTGCCTCATAGACTTTTACGTCAGGGCAAGAAGTCATGGCAATCAAGTTTTCGGCGTTAGGATTATAAAAATCGACATCGTCACAGCCTTCAATAACAATCTTGCCGAGCATTGAGCCTCGGTCGCGGAGATGCTTAGTGAGTGCACGTGTATCGATGTCGTAAATTCCGGGAATATGTTCCTCCTTCAGCCAGTCAGCTAAAGAGCGAGTTGCAAGCCAGTGACTGTGGTGACGACCATAGTCTTGGGCGATAATGGCGCGACAGTGAATCTTTGAACCTTCAAGGTGGTCACTGAGGTCGGGCGAGCCACCTGCCGGCGGAACACCGTAATTGCCTAATAACGGGAATGTGGTTACGAGGATTTGACCCTCATAAGACGGGTCAGTGAGGCTCTCGGGATATCCGGTCATCGCTGTGTTAAACACAACTTCGCCGGAGGTTGACCCTTCGTAGCCGAATGATTTGCCCTCAAACGTCGTTCCGTCTTCGAGGGTGAGTATAGCGCGTTTTGCTTGGCACATAAGTGGTGGTTTAATAGTTGGCAAATTGCGGCTCTTGTCGGTTATATTACAAGAACTTTGCAAAGATACGCATTTTTTGCCAATTTTCGCCCCTAACAACTCATTTTGTCAATATTTTTACGTTAAATCATCATTTCGTAAACTTTGACGTCCCATTTTAGTAAATAAATCCTACCAACCACAAGGGCAGTTTCTTACCAACCGGAAACTCTATCTCATCAGCCAAAACATATGAATTTGGGATGTCTGCTATTTGAGCAAATGACTTATCGTGGCCTCCGACCTCCAAAGTCCATTTACCGTCAACGCGGAAGTCGCCATGCTCTTTGCCATACTCGACATTGTGCTTGGCTGAAAGCTGATTAATGACAAAACATTCACGCAGCGTGCCGATTTTTGCATCTTCTGACAACGAGCAGAGCATGTTAGGATTGTGAATGTATATTTTATCAGGCTTCTGCATCTTACCGACAGACTTATTATCTGAATACAGCAGGGTGATAAGCTCGGCGCGGTGCATAGCTGTTAGGTATGTCAAGACGGTGTTGCGATTAAGTTCAAGATAAGCCGCGAGTTTGGCTA
>CAYYAA010000135.1:0-5033 GCA_964469875.1 uncultured Bacteroides sp. | reverse complement strand
GTAAGTGTCAACTCACCTTTATTACCTTGCGCAGTCTCCTTCTCGTCAGTGGTGACCGACGGCTCATCCTCTGACTTATCATTAGAACACGAAGTCAAAAAAGCAACTCCTCCCGACATGACCAAGAGCGGGAGCAGTAAGCGATATCTTAAACTTTTTAGATTAAACATATTAGTTCCTTTCTAAAGATTTTTATTTTTTTGTGTTGGCACGACAGCGAGGTCGCTTATAATCAAGCAAGTCCGACAAACCCCGATGAGGCTCACCGTGACTACAGTCTTTATTTGTGGAGCTAAAGCTATGGCAGATGTGAATCATCGTTGCGGCAATAAGTGAAAGAGCCTCAGTCCTGCACCTTTTCTCTTCAAAAACCGTGTCGTCACTCACTGTCAGAAAAGGCATCAGACACTGCCGAAATCAGCTTTCGCGCTCTGTGGTTATAGTTTTCCTCCTTTAATTTTAAGTTAGTCAATTAGTTATCTCGCACGAGCGTGAACCGTGTCAAGCGCTCGCCAAAGGCAATTATCAGTGAATCTCATTTTCATTTATATATTTGCTTTCATTTAAGTAACAATTCAGAACGCAAATAGTTTAAGACGGATGCAATTTTTTGAGAAAAAATTTAGAATTTTTTCCTTCAAGAGACTGTTTGCGCTAAAGCGCTGACCGACAGACAGGCAAAAAGAGACAAAACCGCCCCTTGAGACCTCAAAAACGACTTTTTTCGCTTATTCCTAAAAAAAAGTCCCCAAAAATTTTTGTATTCTAAAAACTTTATCTAACTTTGCATCACGAAAGCGCAACCCGCTATCAAGGAGAGGTGGGTGAGTGGCTGAAACCACCAGTTTGCTAAACTGACGTAGGAGTAATCCTACCACGAGTTCGAATCTCGTCCTCTCCGCTAAGAACGACCTAATTAATTGTCTATCAATTAGTTAGGTCGTTTTGGTTTATAACACGTAGACAGATTATAGACCTATTTATGTTCACGGCGACATTTTGCGAATCACAAAATGTCAAAAAAAATATGTAATAACCTTTCGTCAATTTCACAATTATTAGGATTTACACAATGCGAGACAAATTTGCTCGCCGATGGCGATCAAATTTGTCTCGACGCGATTTCCTTTATCTAAAATTCCAACTTTATGCCGGAGGCGAGTTCAAAGTGATACATCACAATGCCGGCATCTATCTTGGTGTATAGTCCAAAGCCGGGTTTGACTCTGATTTTGTTGTCTTTAAGCGAAATTTTAAAGTTTTGCGCGTTCAGTGCTGTCGGGGCAAGGAGCGCGGCTTCTACGCCACGGCGAATGTTTTCGTCAGGGTCTTTTATGGTGCAAACGTCTGAATAGCTTTTGATTTTGTGGCTCACGCCTTGTGTCTGTCCGTAGCCAATAGAGATAACACATGCCATGCGCTGACCGTCACTGACGAGTCGCTGTGCAGCTTTGCGGCTATAAGTGAGGACAACCCAGCAGGTGTTAAGCCCCAAGGTCTGGGCGTATAAGACTAAGTGTTCGCCGTAATATCCGCAACGCTGTTTGAAGTCAGGCGTGTCGGGACCCGCCAAGATGATGCTGTTGCGGACGTTGGCAAATTTGCCGTAATGAGCCAAGCGCGAGTCAAAGATGGTATCATCGTTTGTTATCAACCGGACAGACAGTCCGCTCTCGCTGTTTACGCGCTCAATTTCTTCGTTCAGAAGTTTGACGAGATTATCCGCAATAGGTTCTGTGGTGTATGCCCTAACAGAGTGTCGTTGTTTTATGGCTTCGAGTAATGTCATTTATACAATAATGTTAATTTGCTGACAAATGTAATACTTTTTCGCGAAATAATGGTTTGGGGTGACACTTTATGCTCAGAATTTTGTAACTTTGAACATTGATTCGATAATTATTCGCAAATGGAAATCATATACGAAGACAATCACATCATTATAGTAAATAAAGCGCCGGGCGAAATCGTTCAAGGCGATAAGACCGGAGATGAACCGCTATGCGAAACACTCAAACGCTACATCAAGGAGCGCGACAATAAGCCGGGCAATGTCTTTATGGGCGTTGTTCACCGTCTCGACCGTCCCGTCGGCGGCGCTGTGATGTTCGCCAAAACGTCAAAGGCTCTCACGCGCCTTAATGAGATGTTCCGCAAGGGCGATGTCCACAAGACTTATTGGGCTATCACGCGAAATATGCCGCCCAAGCCCGCCGACACATTGACGCACTACATCACCACGGTGGAGCGCAACAACAAGTCATACGCTTCTCTTACACCGACAAAGGATGGCAAGGAGGCGCGTCTCGCTTACAAGCTCATTGCCTCAAGTGACCGTTATCACCTGCTCGAAGTCAACCTAATGACAGGTCGCAAGCACCAGATACGTGTGCAACTTAGCTCTATCGGCTGTCCGATTAAGGGCGATTTGAAGTATGGCGACAAGCGCAGTAATCCCGACGGCAGCATCTCGCTCATTGCGCGTCACATTGAGTTTATTCACCCCGTTTCGGGTAAACTCATCAGCGTGGATGCGCCCGTGCCCGCGAATGACAATCTATGGCAAGCTCTGTACCAATCTGTCACCACAGCAGAGCAATCATCAAACTAACACCGACTTATGAACAAAGAAGATTTAAAGATAGTATTTTTAGGCACTCCCGACTTTGCGGTCGAGAGCTTACGCCGTATTCACGAAGACGGATATAACATCGTCGGCGTTGTCACCATGCCTGACAAGCCTGCCGGTCGCGGTCACCACTTATTGCAGTCACCGGTCAAGCAGTATGCCGTTGAGAATGGTCTACATTTAATGCAGCCTGTCAACCTAAAAGCTGACGAATTTGTTGACCAATTGCGCGCGCTTAATGCCGACTTGTTTATCGTGATTGCGTTCAGAATGTTGCCGCAAGTCGTATGGTCAATGCCGCCGTTGGGCACATTCAATCTCCATGCGTCACTGCTGCCGCGCTATCGCGGCGCTGCTCCGATTAACCGCGCAGTGATGAACGGCGACACCGAGACAGGCGTTACGACTTTCTTCCTCAAACATGAAATCGACACGGGCGACATCTTGCGCCAAGAGCGCATCACCATTGGCGAGGATGAGAATGTCGAGTCGGTGCATGACCGTCTAATGATATTGGGTGCTGACTTGACCATTGACACCATTGAGCACATCATAGCCGGTGACCTCAAACCTATCTCGCAAGACTCGCTAATCGGCGACACCGAGCCGACTCCTGCGCCAAAGATTTTCAAAGACACCTGCCGCATCGACTGGACCAAGACGCAAGCCGAAGTGCACAACCACGTGCGCGGCCTCTCGCCCTACCCCGCTGCATGGTCAGTGCTCACTGATGGCGATGCCTCAGAATTGACGGTAAAAATCTTACGCACCGCCAAGACTTCACGCGCCGCATCGGGCTGCCCCGGCACGGTAACAGTCAAAGATGGCAAGCTCTATGCCGCTTGCTCAGACTGCGATATTGAGATATTAGAGTTGCAACCGGCAGGCAAAAAACGTCTCACAACAGCCGAGTATCTGCGCGGCGCACGACTGAACGAGCCTAAATTTGTCTAATATTTTGATAATTAATTAATGTGTTAAAAAAAATTAGCACTCAAAGTATTAATCTTTTCATGCTTTTTGTATAACTTTACAACCGCGCATAACCTAATCCGAACATTACCACCATGCGCAGCGTTAAATCTTAAAGTGTAAAAGATTATAATAACGTAACTTATTAAGACTATGGACAGTTCAAATTTCAATAGCCGCCACGAGCAATCAGAACCTTCAGAAAACAAAGTTAATTCTCTGATTAGACTGATTTTCGGCATATTTATGGTCATCATATATGTCGGCATGGGCATCTTGCTGCTTATCAACTTCTTTGATTGGGTAGGAGACTGGGCTTGGACACGAAATGTCGTCGGCGTTGTCCTTATCATTTACGGCTTCTGGCGTGGTTATCGCCAATATGCCGGTATAGATTAACCGTTTAAACTAATATTTATCAATATGTTCCGTCATTTTTATACAATCGTTACAGCTATCGTGTTGACTTTCGCCATGACAGGCTGTTTGAAGTATGAGAAGAAAGCCAAATCATCGACCGCAGGCACGATGACAATGGTTTGTGACAATACATTCCAAAATATTATACAGCAGGAGGTTGACGTGTTCGAGTATCAATATCCCGACGCTCACATTCTCGCTCGTTATGCCACACAAGCTGAGGCGCTCGACTCACTGATGAACCTCAACACCAAGACCATTGTCATTTCTCGTGACCTCACCGATCAAGAACGCAAAGTCTTGAAAAACAAGCGTAAAGTTGCAAAGTCAACAATGATTGCCGTGGATGCTGTGGCTCTGATTGTTAACAAAGAAAATCCCTGCGAGATGTTGACACTCAAAGAGGTGGGCGAAATTCTCTCAGGCGAATCTAAAGAGTGGAACGACATCATGCCAAGCAAGTTAGGCAAGATTGCAATCGTCTTTGACGACAAAGCATCAAGTTTGGTAGGCTATATGCGCGACTCACTGCTTAACGGCGCTCAACTCGGCCCGAATGTCTATGCACAAGGCTCTATCCCCGCAGTCTTTGAGGCTGTTCAGAAAAACAAAAACGCCATCGGCGTGCTCGGTGTCAGCTGGATTACTTCAGATATGTCATCTGCCGACATGAGCCGCGAAGAACTTGCGCAACAAGTTCTCTCTGACGAGCCGGTACAAGGTGCGACACTTAACAGTGACATCAAGGTGCTGAAACTGCGCCGCAACAACGAAGTGACCGCCTACAAGCCTTATCAGCAAAACATCTTTGACGGCACTTATCCGCTGTTCCGCCACATCTACATGATTACAACAGGCGTATCAGGCAGCCTCGCAAATGGCTTCTACGCATTCGTCACAGGCGAAATCGGTCAGAAAATCATCATGAAGACAGGCATCCTCCCCGCTCGCACTCACATCCAAGTCGTTGAGCTCGGCGAATAAACCTATTCATCTCATTAGCAATAAAATA
>CAYYAA010000134.1:0-5247 GCA_964469875.1 uncultured Bacteroides sp. | reverse complement strand
GTATGGTTACTTTTTTAGTCATATTCGTTATAATGTGATTGGATTAGTTTTTGGTCGCTGTGACAAATCGCTCTTTGCCGATATAGTCACGTATTAATTTTATGTCTTTGTAGCCCCCCTGCGCTTTGAGCATCTCGCACAGCTCGTTGGCGAAGAGCGGATTGATTTCAAAATATAGCTTGCCACCTTCTATCAACGCTCGCGCGGCATATCGTCCTATTGCACGATAAAAGATTAGCGGGTCATCGTCTGCGACAAATAGCGCGAGATGCGGCTCATAGTCGAGGACACGTTTATCCATATCAGCTGCCTCGCGTCGCGCGATGTATGGCGGATTGCTTACTATTATATTATATGTGTCGGCAGTTGCGACAGCCGTGAGTATATCTTGCTCTGCGAAGCGAATTTTCACTCCGAGGTCTGCGGCATTTTGCTTTGCAACATCAAGAGCATCGCGGCTTATGTCAAGAGCATCGACCTGCGGAAAGCGCAAGGTCTTAGCCACGGCACAAGCTATGCAGCCCGAACCGGTTGCAATGTCAAGCACACACAGGTCAGCTTTGCCGTCAGCATCGTCGGCTATCATATCGACAAGTTGCTGTGTCTCCGGACGAGGTATCAGCACCGCCGGCGTTACGCGGAAATCATATCCGCAAAAGCGAGCGTGGCCGGTGGCATATTGCACCGGCACGCCGCTGATTATCTTATCTACGGTCAAGCGCAGACGCTCTGCTGTCTCGTCAAGCATCTCGCGGTCACCGTACATAAATATGTATTTCTGACTGAAGCCTGCCACGTCCTCAAAGACCGCACGAGCGGCAGCCACAGCCTCACCGTGGTCAAATACCGCTTGTAAGCGTTGAGTCTCTATGCGCAGCAAATCTTCAATCTTCATATCTTAGTCTTTATCCGTTTCGGGGTTAACATCGTCCTCCCAGAAGAATTCGGCGCCTTCGCCGTCTTCGTCTTCATCGTCATAGTCTTCGCCCCAATCGTCAGGACTGATAGACTGCAAGTCTTCAGCCTCTTCCTCCTCATCTTGCTCAGTCGGAGTGTATTCAAAGATGAAGTTATCCTCCTCTGCCACGCGGTGAGCACTGTCAAGCGGGCCGTGAGTAATGTCGGGGGTTGCAAGGCGATTGCTTTCATCAGTGATAGCACGCCAAAGTATATCTTTAAGCTCGTTCAAGCCGTAGCCTGTCACGGCAGAGATAAATACGTGAGGGATGTCTTGCGGCAGTGTTTCACGGATTGCCTCCATAAGTTCATCATCAAGCATATCGCTCTTTGTGATAGCGAGCACACGATGTTTATCCTCTAACTGAGGGTTGAACTGACGCAATTCGCGCAGCAAGATTTTATATTGCTCGGTAATATCATCGGCATCGGCAGGCACCATGAATAGCAGCACGGCATTGCGCTCGATGTGACGGAGGAAGCGCAGACCGAGGCCTTTGCCTTCACTTGCGCCCTCAATAATACCGGGGATGTCAGCCATGACAAATGAGCGATTGTCGCGATAGCTTACGATGCCAAGTTGCGGCTCCATTGTAGTGAAAGGATAGTCTGCAATCTTTGGACGTGCGGCAGACACTGATGACACCAATGTTGACTTGCCTGCATTGGGGAAACCAACAAGGCCGACATCGGCAAGCATCTTCAGCTCTAACACGACAGACTTCTCAATCGCAGGTTCACCGGGCTGAGCGTAGCGCGGAGTACGGTTTGTCGCGCTCTTAAAGTGCCAGTTTCCGAGGCCGCCGCGACCGCCTTTGAGCAGCTTTACGATTTGTCCGTCATCAGTCACTTCGGTGAGATATTCGCCGGTCTCAGCGTCATAAACGACAGTACCGCACGGCACGTCAATCGTAACGTCGTCGCCGTCCTTTCCGAAGCTGCGACCTCCGGAGCCGCTGCCACCGTTACCGGCAAAAATGTGGCGGCTATATTTCAGTGGCAACAAAGTCCACATATTTCGATTTCCGCGAAGCAGGATGTGACCGCCGCGACCACCATCGCCACCGTCAGGTCCACCTTTAGGGACGTATTTAGCACGATAGAAGTGGCGCGAACCCGCACCGCCCTTGCCTGAGCGACAAAGTATTTTTACGTAGTCGATAAAGTTAGTGTCAGCCATATTTTTGGTTATGATTTTTATTTACTTGTTAATGTACGATGATGGCGCATCAGCTCACCGGCGTGCTTGAAGTCGACAGGCGAGCCTATGTCAATCCAAGTGCCTTTAATCGGGTAGTAGGTAACACGTCGTCCGTCGGCAATAGCTTGTTCAATCAAGTCAGTAGCGTCAACACGCGTGTCAGGGCTGAGGGTGTCAAGCAGACTGTTGCGGAAGATGTAAATGCCGGCGTTTGCATAGTAAGAGTAAGCCGGCTTCTCTTCAATCGCAGTCACTTGATTACCTTCGGTAGCAAGTATAGCATAAGGGACGGATACCTGATAGGGTATAACCGCAATTGTCACATCGGCATCGGTTGAATAATGCCGCATATATAATTCTTCAAAAGAAATAGTTGTCAACAGGTCAGAGTTCATGACGATTGTGTCGCCTTCGGTTTTGCGTTTCACCAAAGCGGCAGCGCCGATAGTGCCGAGAGGGATGTCTTCGCGTACACATTTCACACGCACACCGGCTACAGGCTCTGCGAAGTGCTCGTCAAGTTGCTCTGCGAGATAGCGTGTGGTCACGGTAATATCACTGATGCCACAAGCTGCCAATGCTTCAACATTGTAGTCGATAATGGCTTTACCGTCAATCTGCAGCAAAGGCTTTGGCGTTGTCAAGGTCATAGGGCGCAAGCGCTCCCCTTTGCCACCAGCCATAAGTATCGCACTGACAGGCAGAATGGTGTGAATCTGTTTAAGATTGATAATTTCAACAATCTTGCCGTCATCAGAAAGACGGGGCACAAGCATAATGCCAAGATTGCGACATTCGCGCAGCAGCTCAACAGCGTCAGCGGTGTTGCCATGTATCGCTCTGAAGTTTTTGAACATAGCTTTTTCGACGCTACATTCGGGAGACAGACCGCTAATCAAAGCGCGGCGGATATCGCCGTCGGTCAGTGTGCCACACACACGCTGCTCATCGTCAACGACAAAGAGAGTCATGACTTCGCCTGATAGGATGTTGAGCATCTGCAATGCGTCAAGCAAGTTGGATTTTATGTTTATGATATGACGATTCATTGAGTCTATTATTTGTTTTCGTTAGCCAACAAGGTCTCAGCGACAAGCCAATCAGTCAGAGAGTCCAAGTCAATGCTTCTCTCGGATGGCATTGGTGATGGCAGTCTGCGTTTAAAAGCGCCAAGCGGTTGGCGACGTAATGACACGGGGTTTATAACATAAACCGCGCCGGTGTACTCCCAAGCCGACGGAGCATCTTGACGACGTGTGAAGAGTCCTTCACCTTTAGAGACATGAAGGAAGCCGGTCTGCGGGTCAGTCTCGAAACAGTTATAGTAAGGGTTTGAACGAGCCTCGGCAACGCTCACAACCATATCAACATTTTCATTGTAGAGCGACAATGCGGCTGTCACATCATCGACAGTTCGCAGTGGGGATGTCGGTTGCAGCAGCACGATGCAGTCGTAATCAATGCCTTGCTTGTCCGCCCAGTCCATAACATCAATCATCACCTCGCGACTGCCGGAGGTGTCAGTAGCAAACTCGGCTGGACGCATATAATCGACCGGCAGACCGCATTGGCGAGCGACATCGGCAATTTGAGCATCATCTGTTGACAGCACCACGCGGCGCAAATCATCGGTGAGCGCCTTGGCAACGTCTATCGAGTAGGCAATCAACGGTTTGCCCCCAAGAAGTTTGATATTCTTGTGAGGTATGCCCTTGCTGCCGCCACGAGCGGGAATTATGTATAGTGGTTTTAACATTAGTCTATCTATTTAATGCTGATACGTTTAGGTCATAAAAAATCTTGGGGTTGTGATGACTGTTTGCAAATCTGATAATGGCATCTGTCATTATTTGCAATGTATCAGGCTTATAGTATGGATTTTCACGCCGAGCCGCCAGAGCTTGCATCTCAGGAGACAAGGCATTTAATATGGTGTCGTAAATTGCCTGAGTGTCAGTAGAGCAATTGAGGACTGACTTCGCGGCGAGTCTGCCGTCTTGACGCGAGCCGATGTTAACGGTAACAGTTGCGGTCGAAGGCACTTCAACGATGCCGCTTGACGAGTTTCCGATTACCACCTTTGCGACCTGCAAAGCTGACAAGTAGCGGTGCATGCCTAATGACTTGAACAAGCGCACGCGGTCGGGATGCTCCTCGGCATACGTCTTCAGCAGCTCGATGATAGGCAGTGAACGTGCATCATTGTTAGGGTATGTTATAATCGTCTTTAATTGCGGCACACGGTCGAGCGCGTTCAAGAGATTGCGGCAACCCTCAGCCGGGTCAGCAATGTCGGCGGTAGCAGGGTGATAAGTCACCACAGCGACGTCACCTGATAGGTCAAAATCGAGAGATTCAGCGAGTTCATCAGCCGACATAAGCGGCTGGTTCATCGCGTTCCAGACACCGATTGCGCCTGTTGTGATAACAGTGTCAGGTTGTTCGCCCATCTGAATGACACGTTGACGATACTCCTCAGTCTCAGTCAGATGTAATGACGAAAGTTTGGTCACGGCATGACGAATATTATCATCAATAGCGCCCTGTGATATTGCGCCACCAGCGATGTGAACGATAGGTATTCGCATAACCGTAGCGGCAGAAGCGACAGCCAAAATCTCATATCTGTCGCCCAAAATCAGCAGTATGTCAGGGCGTAAGCGCTCAAAAGCATCAGCCATACCCCTAAGGCACACAGCCATAGCACGTGCGCAATCCGCCTCACTCTCGCCGGCTTCCGGCATAGGGACACGCTCATTGACATCAAACCCGGCCGAAATGATTTCGTTGACAGTCAAACCGCAACGCTCAGAGAGGTGCATATTAGACGCAACTAACTGCAACTCAATGCATGGCGACTGCTTCAACACCATAGCGATAGGCATTAGCAATCCCCAATCAGCACGAGTAGTAGTCACGATGCAGACTTTCTTTTTCGGCACTTGGTTCATATTCATCATCATTTAATGTACAAAATTACAAAAATATTTTTGTTTTCAGCACCTTAACGCGTGAAAACAGCCCGATAAGACTTCGTTAGAATTAATCTTTCAGACAGCCAATTGGGACAATATATACACCGTCCTGAC
>CAYYAA010000133.1:0-5282 GCA_964469875.1 uncultured Bacteroides sp. | reverse complement strand
ACAGAACACAATCCGCGGCTTTCCCCAACTGAATAGCACGTTCTTGACCGGATATTCACTTGGCAAATCATGCGGACATTCTACATCATAAAGTGTAACCTTGCAATTTCCAACGGACAATCTTTCACTAAGAAATTGAGCTAAATAGCCCTCGGCTGATGATGTGGAGTTTATGTTCAATATGTGTAAGAACAAATCTAAATTCATGATGTCAGTAGGCAGACTTATTAGTAGCTTTTGGATATTTTAAGTCGTGCAAAGTTAAACAACTTTTTCTTATTTACCCCACTTTTGCTTCATTTTTATAGCAAAATCACGCTTAAACTTAAACTTTTGTACAATTTTCTTGATTATACATATCTTTTAATAATTTGCCGACAAAAAAAACAGTCAGGGCGGAGGTCGGTTGACCTTCGCCCTGACTTAGTATCTGAGGATGTGATGATTAGCGGATTACAATCTTACGTGCTTCGCTGCTTGTGCCATAGTTTGTTACAAGGATATAGCAGCCGGGTGTAAGGTTGGAAGTGAGCTTCTCGATTGAGCCTTTAGAACGGCCGAGGATAACGCCTGTCGTAGCTGATACGATAGAGTATTCGGCATTCTTATTAACAACGATGTCAGCAATGCCGCTGGTCGCGGGATTTTCGTAGTGGTCTTTGATATCGGTTGCGCTGAGAGCGGCGTTGTAGAATGTCAACTCGTCAAGTGCGCCGGTGAATGTATTATCAAATGACACATTAACATTACCGATTACCAAAAGGTCATTATAGTCTGTGCAGTCACCGGTCTTGTCGTTAGCTGATGCTGCGAGAGCGCCGTTGATATAGAGATTTATTGTGCCTGAGTAAGTGTCACGAACACAAGCGACGTGTGTCCATTCGCCGTTGAAGTATTCAGCTGCGCCGGCTGAGACTTCGCTCTTGGTCACGTTGTCATCAACAGCAAAGCGCAAGTTGCCTGACTTATATTCGACGCCAACCCACTTGCCTTCAGCGCCTGTCGTAGAGTTTGCTGACAGTGTACCTTTGTGCAAGATATAAGCGGCATCGTCGGTAGACTTGAACCAGAATTCGATAGTGAAGTCTGATTTGCCGAGCTTGAAGCCGTCATAAGACTCTTGTGTCAGATAGGTCTTACCGTCAAGTTGGAGTGCGCCGTTTGTTACGCCTTCAGTTGACTCGGGAGTGCCGGTGATGACTGTTGCCTCACCATAGACCATATTGGGTGTTGTTGTGCCGACAACATCAAAGGGGAAGTAAGCGATTTTGCTGATAACTGGCTTCTCGCGGACGATGATTGTACCGACAAGTGTTGCCTCTGTTTCACCGCCTACTGACTTGACGGTATATTCATAAGTGCCTACTTCAGCAGGTTGACCTTCGATTGTAAAGGTCATATTTTTATCGTCAACTGTCATGGTCACTCCTGAGGGAAGTCCGTTGACGGTAACGCCTGTTGCGTTGTTGTATTGATATGTAATCGGCTCGATTGATTCACCGATGTAGATTGTCTGATTCATCTGACCGCTTAATGATTTAAATGAAGCGGCGGTGTTGAATAGGTCGGGGAGATAGTAGCCCAAGTGAGGGGGCTGGTTGTATGCTACATTTTGCCAAGCAATGCCCATGCGGTAAACGTGGTCTTGCATCAAACAGGGCACCTTGTAAGAGGTCTCGGTTGTGGTTGTGAACAACAGCAAGTCTGAGCTTGTGTCGCCGTCCCAGAGGATAACTTCTTCACGCCAGTCACCGAGGATGTCGGCTGACAAGTTAGGTGTTGCCTTGGTTGAGTTACAAGATTGAGCATTGTTGTATTTGTTGAAGTCAACGAGTGTGTTGCTGCTCAAAGTTTGGTTTTGCTTGGTGATTTTTGAACCGTCAAGTAATTCGTCTTGTAAATCGTCGTCCCAGTAGATGCGGAAGTTGCAAGACGGACGTTTTGAGAAGATTTTGTTGCCCTTGCAGTCATAAGTTGAGTTAGCTTGTGAGCCTGAGCTGTAGTCGTTAGAAGGCCATGCTTCGCAACCGCGAGTGCCGGCATAGATGTCGGCAGATACGCCGCGACCGATGTCGTTACCGCTCTGAGGCAGACCCCAAATGATTTCGCCTGTCGCAGCATCGCGGAACTCAGCGTCCCACTTATATGATGAAGTTTTTTCTTCGTGTACCATGAACACTTCGAGACCTTCACGGTCGGGGTCGAGGTCGCCGAGGTGGAGAGCGTCGCCGTGACCTGCGCCTGTGCGATAGAGGACTGTGCCGTCATGGTCGATACAAGCTGAGCCATATACGATTTCATCACAGCCGTCACCGTCAACATCGCCGACAGCTATGCCGTGTGCGCCTTCGCCGTATGCGCCTTTACCTTTGGTGGTAGAAGCGTGCAACCAGCGTTGTTTCAATTCTTTACCATCGAAATCCCAAGCGCAGAGATAAGCGTGAGTATAATAGCCGCGGCACATCACCAAGCTCGGTTTCTCGCCGTCGAGATAAGCGACACATGCCAAGTAGCGCTCTGAGCGGTTGCCGTAGTTATCACCCCAGCCTGAACTGCTTTGAGCGTGAGCGCTGCGCAAAGGCACATAGCTTACGGTATTGATTTCTGCACCGGTTTGACCGTTGAAGATTGTGAGGTATTCAGGGCCTGAAATGATGATACCTGATGAGTTGCGATAGTCGGCAGTGGGGTCATCATCGCCCATAATCACATAGTTGCCCAATCCGTCAACAGTGCCGGGAGCGGTTTTACAAGCCATTTCAGCTTTGCCGTCACCGTCAAAGTCATAGACCATAAATTGAGTGTAGTGAGCACCTGCGCGGATGTTTTTGCCGAGGTCAATGCGCCACAATTTTTTGCCTTCGAGGGTATAACAGTCGATGTAGGCATTGCCTGAATATTTTTTGTAAGAGTTGTCTTGAGAGTTGCTCGGGTCCCATTTCACAAAGAGTTCATATTGGCCGTCACCGTCAACATCGCCCACAGAGCAGTCATTAGGTGAATAGGTGTATTCAACGCCGTCGGGGGTAGTGCCGCCGGCAGGACGGTCGAGGTGGATTTTCTTTAAGAAAGAGCCCCAGACTTCGGGTGCTTGTGCTTCCTCTACGACTTGGTCGTTGAGCACAGCTTTGATAACATAGCTTGAAGTCTCAGAGCCTTGTGCATCAACAAAGTTTGTTGACTTTGTGATAGGTGCTTCGTTGACTTTCACACCGTCACGGTAGACATCAAAGGTTGTTCCTTTAGCATCAGAGGTAAGGCTGCGCCATGACACGAAAACGCCGTTATCGGTCTTTACGGCTACCACGCCTCGATTAAGGTACTCGGCTTGCGGCGTTGCTGTCGCTGTTAACGCAGCCGCCATAACAAGCCCTGATAGGATGATTTTTTTCATTAGGGTTATACTTAGTTTATGGTTGAATTCTTATTAGGTAAGATTAAACAGTCGGCAGGCATTAGCCGAACTACGCTCTGCCAACAAGTCAAAGTCAACGCCAAGTGCATCAGCCACACAATGCGCCGTGCTGACGATGTATGCGCTCTCGTTGCGTTTGCCGCGATATGGCACAGGCGCGAGATAAGGCGCATCTGTTTCGAGTAATATGCGGTCTATGCCGATTGTCGGCAATACTTCGCGCAATTTTGAGTTTTTAAAAGTAACGATGCCGTTGATGCCAAAGTAGAAGTCACCAATTCGGCGTATTGCCTCAATATCTTCCACCGTGCCGCCAAAGCTATGAAACACAGCTTTTAAGCCGGGAAATTTGCTGACAATTTCAAGCGTTTCAGCCAAGCCTTCACGACAGTGGATAATGACAGGCAAATTCATATCAACCGCCATGCGGCATTGTCGCTCAAACACTTGCATCTGTTGCTCGCGATAAGTCGTGTCCCAATAGAGATCCATGCCTATTTCGCCAATTGCAACATAATGATATTCAGATTGATTAAGCAGAGTTTCAGTCTTGGCGAGGACTTCCTGCCAATCATCTTTGACCTCTGTCGGATGCAGTCCCATTGCCATATAAATATTATTGGGGAACTGCGCCGCTAAGCGTTGCATAGGCTCAACCGTAGTCAAATCGACATTCGGAAAAATCATGCGCTCGACGCCGGCACTAATAGCGCGTTCTACGGTGACTCTGCCCGCATTATCGTCATCAAATTCCGGCAGATAGAGATGGGTGTGAGTGTCAATCAGTCCCATTAGAATAGGCGTGTCGCAGCGGTCGTTGCGAGTTCGGTGAAGTATTCACGCTCGATGTGCGGCATCTCAATCTTGTCGAGAGCTTGTTGAGCACGTTCAGCATATTTCTTTATCTCTTGAACGCAACGTTCTCTGAGATTCAGAGAATCATAGACACTAATGACACGCTGCACCTTGTCTTGATTATCCAACTTCTCGCCAAGGATTATGTCAAGAGCGTCACTGCTTTCGTTCATGGCGGTAATAAGCAGCCAAGTCTTTTTCTCGTTGATGATGTCGCCGCCGATTTCCTTGCCGAAGAACACCGGGTCACCAAAGGTGTCTAACCAGTCATCACGCAACTGGAACGCCATGCCGAGATTTTCGCCATATTCATAGAACAGCTCCTGCACTTCGGGCGTAGCATTGCCGAGATATGCGCCCATGCGGCAAGCACAAGCCAAGAGCACAGAGGTCTTTAAGCGTATCATCTCAAGATACTCGTCAATTGTGACGTCCTTGCGATGTTCAAAATCCATGTCATATTGTTGACCTTCGTACACTTCGGTTGCCGTGTCATTGAACATTCTAAGCACATCATCAAGTTTGTCGGCGCTGCATTTAGCGGCTAAGCGAGTAGCCTCAGTCAGCATGGCATCGCCCGACAAGATAGCAGTCACAGACGACCAACGGCGATGAACGGTCAAGCGACCGCGACGCACATCGGCATTATCCATGACATCATCGTGGACCAAAGTGAAGTTGTGGAACATCTCGAGAGCCAACGCCTGATTGAGCGCAGCACGGACATCTCCGCCGCAGGCTTGCACAGTGTGCAAAAGCAAATTTGGACGAATACGTTTGCCACCGCTTGACAGTGCATAACGAATTGGCTCATACAATCCTGCCGGACGTTCCGGCAAGGTCAAGTTCTCAATACCTTGACTTATCTGTTCATTTATTTCTTCGGATGTAAGCATTCCGTGTTATCTATTATTTAGTTTAAGGTGATGTGTTTAGCATCAATGCACAAAGTTACAAATTATTTTTGATTATACATCGGAGTTGCAGATAAGATGTCGCAGTTTTTGTCACT
>CAYYAA010000132.1:0-5449 GCA_964469875.1 uncultured Bacteroides sp. | reverse complement strand
ATTGGCAAATCGCTGCTAACCAACTTGCGCAAGCTAAGTCACAGCTCAACCAAGCAGAAGCTCAGTTGACCAATGCACGCAAGAATTTGGCATATACAACCGTTACCGCACCTTGCGATGGCGTTGTAGGTTCAATTCCTAACCGTGAAGGTTCATTAGCATCACCGTCAGGTCAAGCGTTGACCACTGTCAGCGACAACTCTGAGGTATATGCTTATTTCTCATTGACAGAAAAAGACATTCTCAAGTTGACCAACGGCGGTCAAATCAGCCTTGACGAAGGTATCAAGAGTATGCCTGAAGTTCAATTGCAACTTGCCGACGGCTCAATGTATGCTGAGACAGGTAAGGTTGCAACCGTATCAGGTGTAATCGACAACACTACCGGTTCGGCAAGCGTTCGCGCGTTGTTCCACAACCCCAACGGTATGCTCCGCAGCGGTAACACCGGTAACATCGTTATCCCCATCGTATCAGAGAATGTAATCACTATTCCTCAAAAGGCTACATTTGAATTGCAAGACCTCCGTTATGTTTACGTTGTAGGCGACTCTAACAAAGCTGTATCAACCAAGATTACTGTTTTGGCACAAAACGATGGTCAAAACTTCGTAGTTACCAGCGGTCTTAAAGCAGGTGATCGTGTTGTTATCGAAGGCGTTGGCACTAAGGTAAGCGAAGGCGCTGTCATCACACCGGTAGAGCAAAAAGCACAAGCCCAAGCAGCACCGGCAGCAGAAGCAACACAAGAATAATACACACATTTTTCCTCAAAAAAATATATTCCAAGTCATTAAAAAATGAAACTTGATAGATTTATTAACCGACCGGTGCTATCGACCGTAATTTCGATTTTCATCGTATTGCTCGGTATTATCGGCTTGGTGTCGTTGCCTATTACACAATACCCTGACATTGCACCTCCTACAATTCAGGTAACAACGACTTACACCGGTGCGAATGCACAAGCCGTACTTAACTCTGTGATTGCTCCGCTTGAAGAGTCAATCAACGGTGCAGAAGGTATGACCTATATGGAGTCAACTGCGACCAACACAGGTAGTGCGACAATTAACGTATATTTTGAGCAAGGTTTTGACCCGAACATGGCTGCTGTCGATGTACAGAACCGTGTAGCGAAGGCAACTAACCTCCTTCCGTCAGAAGTAACCCAAGTGGGTGTCTTGACACAAAAACGTCAGACATCAATGCTTGTAGGTATTGCTCTTGTAGATAAAGAAGGCAAATACGGCAAAGAGTTTGTCGATAACTACATGAAGATTAACATCATCCCTGAAATCCAACGTGTATCAGGTGTAGGTGACGTTACTTCATTCGGTGCTGACTACTCAATGCGTATCTGGTTGAAGCCTGACGTAATGGCACAATACAACTTGATGCCGTCAGACGTCACCGCAGCGCTTGCCGAGCAAAATATCGAGGCAGCCCCCGGTGCTTTCGGTGAACAAGGCAAGCAGTCATTCCAATACACGATGAAGTATCGTGGTCGTAAGGTCACTACCGAAGAGTTTGGTGACATCGTGATACGTGCGACATCCAACGGTGAAGTGTTATATCTCAAAGATGTAGCAGACATTGAGCTTGGTCGTGTAACATACGGTTTTGAGAACCGTGCAAACGGTCACACATCATCAATGGCTATCGTGTTCCAGACTCCGGGTTCAAATGCAACCCAGATTATCGAAGACTGTTTGACATTGGTAGATAAACTTCAGAAAGACCTTCCCGAAGGCCTTGAGATGGAAGTTCCGATGAACAACAACGACTTCTTGTATGCGTCAATCGAGAACGTGCTCCACACTCTCGTTGAAGCGTTCTTGTTGGTGTTCGTAGTGGTATATATCTTCTTGCAAGACTTCCGTTCAACACTTATTCCGGCGATTGCCATTCCGGTGGCGTTGATTGGTACGTTCTTCGTGTTGAACCTTATCGGCTTCTCATTGAACCTTATCACCCTGTCGGCACTTGTCTTGGCGATTGCGATTGTGGTCGATGATGCGATTGTGGTTGTTGAGGCTGTCCATGCCAAGTTGGATATGGGCTATAAATCAGCGCGTAAGGCATCAATTGATGCGATGAACGAAATCGCAGGCGCTCTTATCTCAATCACCCTTGTAATGATGCTCGTGTTCATCCCTGTATCATTCATGCCGGGTACTGCAGGTGTGTTCTATCAACAGTTCGGTTTGACAATGGCAGTAGCGATTGCGTTCTCAGCAATCAACGCGTTGACTTTGTCACCTGCACTTTGTGCTATCTTGTTGAAACCGCACGACGAAGAAGGTCACAAAAAGACCACCTTCATGAGCCGCTTCCACACTGCATTCAACACACAATATGACGCATTGCTCTCTAAATATAAAGGTGCAACAACATTCTTTGTAAAACATAAGATTACATCATTTGCTATCGTAATCATCTCTATCGTAGTGCTCGTTATCTTGATGGCACGCACTCCGACCGCGATGGTGCCTAACGAAGATACCGGTACATTGTTCGTAATGGTCGATATGCCGGCGGGTACTTCACAAGAGCGTACTATTGAGACACTTGAGAAGGTAGATGCTATCCTCGCAGACATTCCCGGCATTAAGAGCCGTGAAATGATTGCAGGTTATAGCTTCGTGGCAGGTCAAGGTGCTACTTATGGTACATTCATTTTGAAACTTGAGCCGTGGGAAGAGCGTGACAAGTCAGAAAGCTCTGACGCTATCCTCGGTCAAATCTATGGCCGTACAGGTCAGTTGATTAAAGACGGTCGTGTCGTTGCATTCGCTCCGCCTATGATTACAGGTTACTCTGCAACCAATGGTTTTGAAATCAAGATGCAAGACCGTACAGGTGGTGATATCAACCAATTCTATGGCATCGTCCAAGGCTTCCTCGGCGCACTTAACCAACGTCCGGAAATCCAAGTTGCGTATACCACCTTCAACCCGACCTTCCCTCAATACATGGTTGACGTTGACGTAGCAAAAGCAAAACAAGCCGGCATCAGCCCCTCGGTTATCTTGTCAACATTGCAAGGCTACTATGGCGGTATGTACATCTCTAACTTCAACCGCTTCGGTAAAATCTACCGTGTAATGATGCAAGCATCTCCCGAGACACGTGTAAGCCCCGAAACACTCAACAATATCAAGGTGCGCAACGGCAACGAGATGGCACCTATCAGCAACTATATCACACTCTCACGTGTATATGGCCCTGACTTGTTGAACCGTTTCAATATGTTTACATCAATCTCCGTAACAGGTCAACCTGCAGCGGGCTACTCATCAGGTGACGCTATCGCCGCTATCGAAGAAGTTGCCAAGGAGACACTTCCGACAGGTTACAGCCACGAGTACTCAGGTATGACACGTGAGGAAGCAAGTTCATCAGGCAACTCAACAGCTATCATCTTTGGTCTCTGCTTGTTGTTCGTTTACTTGTTGCTGTCAGCACAGTACGAAAGTTATGCGTTGCCATTCGCCGTTATCTTCTCAGTGCCGTTTGGTTTGATGGGAGCGTTTGTATTTGCAAGTATCTATGATATTTCAAATAACATCTATCTGCAAATTGCGTTGATTATGCTTATCGGTTTGTTGGCAAAGAACGCCATCCTTATCGTAGAGTTTGCGCTCGACCGTCGTAAGCAAGGCATGAGCATCATGAATGCGGCAATCTCAGGTGCGACAGCACGTCTCCGTCCTATCTTGATGACATCATTGGCGATGATTATCGGTTTGTTGCCTATGATGTTTGCCAACGGTGTAGGTGCAAATGGTAACCGTGCGTTGGGTACAGGTTCAGTCGGCGGTATGTTGATTGGTATGATACTCCAAGTGCTCATCGTTCCGGCGCTCTTCGTGGTGTTCCAGAAGATCCAAGAGAAGATTAAACCTATCCAATGGCAAGACCAAGAACTTGGTGGCACTATTGAAAAGGAAATCGAACAATATGCTCGCAAATAATTTAGAACTCACATACTCATTCCGACAATGAATATCATAAGAATCTCCAAAATAGGTGTTGCGGCAGCTGCAGTAATGATGCTCGGCAGTTGTAATATCTACAAAAAATATGAGACTCCCCAAACGTCGGCTTTAACGCGCGCCTATGCAGAGGCGCGCCAAGAGCCGGTGGATTCGACGGCATTCGGCAATCTTTTGTGGGAAGATGTCTTCACAGATCCGATATTGGCTGATTTAATCAACCAAGCATTGGAGAACAACATGAACTTGCGCAATGCCAAGCTCAATGTTGACATTGCACATGCACAGCTCCAAGGCGCCAAGTTGGCATATTTGCCCTCATTGGCATTAGCTCCAAACGGTGCCGGTTCATCTTATGATGGTAGCGCACTGTCATGGACCTATACCTTGCCCTTGCAAGCGAGCTGGGAGGTTGACATCTTTGGCAAGTTGCTTAACAGCAAACGTGGTGCGCAAGCTGCCGTTTATCAAAGCGAGGCATACGCACAAGCCGTGCGCTCACAGATAATCTCTGCCGTTGCTAATACATATTATACTTTGGCAGCGACCAAGAGCCAACTTGAGTTGTCACGCTCTACCGCAGGTTTGTGGTCAGAGACCGTGCAGACAATGAAGGATTTGAAGCTCTCAGGTGGCATCACCGAGGCTGCCGTTGTGCAATCAGCAGCAGCATATTACAGCATCTTGTCGTCAATCACTGACCTCGAAGTTGCCGTAGAGAAGCTCAATAACACTATGTCATTGTTGCTCAATGTGATGCCGCAAGAGTGGAATGTTCCGTCAACTGTTGATATGCAGTTGCCTAACATCCTGCGTG
The DNA here is from genome assembly GCA_964469875.1 of uncultured Bacteroides sp. Lineage (GTDB taxonomy): Bacteria > Bacteroidota > Bacteroidia > Bacteroidales > Muribaculaceae > CAG-873. Next base: position 634 of record CAYYAA010000132.1, on the reverse strand, counting down.
AAGGTGTTCCGATGCGCGAACTTGCATCACGTCCTGATGTAGCAGCCGCTGAGCAATCACTTGCCACAGCATACTATGCGACTAACTCGGCACGTGCAGCGTTCTACCCCGGTTTAACAATCTCTGCGACAGGAGGTTTCACCAATATTCTCGGTTCGTTCATACAAAATCCGGGTGTATGGTTCTATAATCTCGCAGGCTCGTTGACTATGCCCTTGTTCTCACGTGGTCAGAATATTGCACGCTTGAAAGCAGCAAAAGCTCAACAAGAGCAAGCACTCAACAACTTTGAATACACCTTGCTGTCAGCAGCAACAGAAGTCAAAGATGCGTTGACCGTTTATGACAAGAGCGTAGAGAAGTCTGGTTATCTTGTAGACCAAGTAGACCAACTCAGCAAGTCGGTAGATTATACTAAGGAACTCTTGTTGTACTCAACAGGTTCTGTGAACTATCTCGAAGTGTTGACAGCACAACAGAACTTGCTCAGTGCCCAGATTTCACAAATCTCATGTCAACTATCACAAGCGCAAGCCATCATCAACCTCTATCAGTCACTTGGTGGCGGTCGCTAAATTAAATAAAGTGTTAACCACTTAATTCAGAATATCATGATTAGTCCCTTAGCACACGT
>CAYYAA010000131.1:0-5609 GCA_964469875.1 uncultured Bacteroides sp. | reverse complement strand
GTCTCTGCCTTCGTTGCCTCATCTGCCAACGTTGGGAACACCGGCTCATTATGATTAAGGAACTTCAGCGGCAGTGTATAGCTGATTGAGAACGAGCCCGCCATTGCCGACCCACGTGTCCCATAACCCGGAATATACCACGGATCGCCATATTTGTTGCCGCTCTCATGCAGTCGCGCACGGAATCTGACTTCCCAGCCTGCCGAGATTGGTCCCCACAGCTTTACCCGTAGCCCAAATGAAAATTCCAGCCATCCGACTGTCGCGTGCTGTGCCGGAATGTCAAAGACTGCCGTCTCATTCCAATACGGCGAATCTACCGTCACATTATCTATTGAATAACTGAAGGGCGTAAATCCATACTTCAACCCCGCCATAAACTGATAGTCAGGCGATGAATTAAACAAGAAGTTATAGTTCATACCCAACTTAAAAAACACACTCAGCGGCGAGGTATAAGTGAAGTTCCCATCAGCCGGTGTATAATTGGCTTGTCCCAATCCGAGCTCAAAGACAGGCTTATAGCGATTATGCAAGCTAAGCTCAAGCCATGCACTTGTCAATCCATATTTCTGTCCGAAGATGCGCATCGCAGGATTCCAAATGTCAACGCCCAATGATGCCGAGTGGAGTAGGGGATATTGCATGTGCTTCTTAGCTACCTTGATAGCTGTCGAATCAATCCACTTCTCACCAGTCAACGTGTCCACATAAAAAACATTGCCATTATCATCTGTATATCGCTCCGAAGCTGCGCGTCGTGCGGCATTGATACGTGCCGTGTCATTCTTTGCCTCATTGATTGCCTGCGTCTCTGTCGCTGCGTTATTGACCGGAGTAATGCGCCGCCTCGGTTGGTCGGCAAAAATATTTACAGCCGTAATTATTATCATTACAGCCGCAATTGCAAAACTCCTATCCATTCTATATCCTTTCATATCACTCATCGCTACCTGTTCGGAAATAGATTTTTATATAGACCATATCTACATTCGTTATCAGCGAATCTACCATAACCACAGAATCAATCAAGTGTGTCGTGTTCTCCACTTGATTGACATGATAGCGATATGTCGCCCCACATTCCTCTGACGCAAAATATGGCTGTGAGTCATACTTAAATGTAATCGTATCATAAAGCTGTGGATAATCAAGCGACTTCCAGCGATATGCCAAGCACCATGACGTTGACTCTTGTGTCGAGCGCATCGGCAGGTATATCTCCGACACCGCAGTGCCCGCAGCTGACAGGATGCTGTCATTGGGCGCTCCAATGCCGCGTATTTCTACAGAGTCCAAGGATATTGCCTGTAAGTCTGAGCCATAAAACTCTGCCAACGGCAGCGCACTCTGGTTGTCCAAGCACCCAGTCGTGTTACAGCTCACCGCCGCTGTTAAGGCTATAAGAATTGATATGAAGCCGATTAATCGCACCATGTGATTATTTCGTCTATTGCTTTACGTTTCTTTTCAGGTACGCTTTGACCTTCTGTCGGATAACCCAACGGTATGAGCGCAATTGGCTCTATGTTATCATCAAGTTTCATAACTTTCTTGACCATCTCAGGGTCAAAGCTGCACACCCAACATGAACCGACACCGAGTGATGTCGCTGCAAGGCAGATATGCTCAACAGCTATCGCAACATCTATGTCAACAACGGTCTTGCCGTCAAAGCGGTTACGCTTCCACGCCTTGTCATGGTCTCCGCAGGCTACTATGACAACGGGTGCTTGCTTGAAGCACTCGCGAGATGTTGACACCAACTGATGGCGAGTCTCCTCATTGCTAACAACATAAAAGTGCCACGGCTGACTGTTAACTCCTGACGGCGCAAGTCGTGCCGCATCAAGTATCGCGAGCAATATCTCGCGACTGATTGGCTCTGTCGAAAAGTCACGACATGAATAGCGTGACTCTATTAAATCATATAATTGAGGATATAAATCAATTGAGTTCATTGCTTTCGATATTTAATTCTGCTTCGATTTCATAGTCATTGCGGCGTGGCGAATTGCGAACAACAAGTTCCCCAACAAAACCCGCCAAGAACAACTGCGAACCGAGTAACATTAGCACAAGTGAGAGATAAAAATATGGTGAATCTGTCACCAATATATAGTGATTTCCGACATACATATTGTATATCTTAGCTATCCCGACAATCGCAACAGCTATAAAGCCCAAAATGAACATCAAGCTGCCGACCAAGCCGAAAAAGTGCATCGGCTTGCCGCCGAATTTGCCCGTAAACCATAGCGTCATCAAGTCCAAATAGCCATTCACAAAGCGGTCAAGACCAAATTTTGTCTTGCCATATTTTCGCGCTTGATGATGAACAACTTTCTCGCCGATACGCTTAAATCCGGCGAGTTTGGCAAGGTAGGGAATATAGCGGTGCATATCGCCATAAACCTCTATGCTCTTAACCACTTTTAAGCGATAAGCCTTCAGCCCACAGTTAAAATCATGAAGATTAGTGATGCCGCTGACCTTTCGCGCAGTCGCATTAAAGAGCTTTGTCGGTATCGTCTTTGACAGCGGGTCATAGCGCTTCTGCTTATAGCCTGACACAAGGTCATAGCCATCCTCCTTAATCATGCGATACAGCTCCGGTATCTCATCAGGACTATCTTGCAGGTCTGCGTCCATAGTGATAACAACATCACCATGTGCGCGTCTGAAGCCCGTGTTGAGCGCCGGCGATTTACCATAATTACGTCGGAAGCATACGCCTTTTACCGCCGAATTTTTCTTTTGCAATTGCTTGATAACGTCCCATGACTCATCTGTCGAGCCGTCATTTATAAACAGTATTTCATAAGAGAAACCGTGCTCCTGCATTACGCGAGCTATCCACTGCTCCAATTCAGGCAGCGACTCGGCTTCATTATATAAAGGTACTACAACTGAAATATCCATGTCGCGTAAGTCTATTTTCCATTATAAGGCGGTGGTGTCTGCTCCGAGCCATTTCCTACATTATAGTTAAATGCTCTGACTATCAACGTTAAAACTATTGATAGCAGCGACCCGGTGAAGACCACCGTAAACATATTCGTAAATGCTATTGAGATTGGCGTCGGCAACAGCTTCTTGTCTATTAACTCTTGCAACGTATTAGCATAATCATTAAATCCCGGCTCGTTTAGCGACCTTAGCATCGTGATTGTCTCTGTTATCTGGTCAGTGATGTAGTTTACATCTATAAATCTCAAATAAACAAAGATAGCAAGCGCCATTATCAATCCACCACATATAAATGTATTGATACCCTGCATCCACAACATCGAGAATGTCGCCGTACAGCGTGACTGCTTATAACTACGTTTCAAACATCCATAAACCACAAACGGAACTGCTATGAATATCGCCAACGACACAAGCGCCAATATCGCATACGTTGAACTGAGCATCATACACACAACAAACGCCGCCAACATTATGCCGAGCAATGCCCCGTCATTTGCCGAGCGTCCTAAATAGTTCTGTTGTCCTGATTCATATCCGTTGATATTACTGTCGTCAAACATCGTGTAATGTAGTATTATAGGGTTATTTGCCAATAATTAACTTGCAAAGATAGCCTAAATATTTCATCGTTGCAAGTCGTTTCTCAAAAAGATATTATTTCAATTCCGTATATTGTTACATTTACAATACATCTCAGCCTTTTGTTATCCCGTTTTACACTATATCTGAACTTTTGCGCCCAAATATTTGGCTAACTCCTAAATTATTGCTAAATTCGGGGCGTAATCCTTATGACTGCTTTTTAAGAAAACTGCCGTAATAGATTAATCTAAACCAAATTTCTTCAGACTAACATAATTTTAATATACCATAATGAGTTATCTCAAGTTTGATAAAAACCTGCTCATAAACCTTGAACAATCTTTGCCTAAGGAGATTCTTAGAACGAATCAAGCAGGAGCTTATCACTGCACAACGCTGCCCGGTTGCAACACTCGCAAGCAGCACGGTCTGTTGGTTATCCCTATCCCTGAGATGAACAACAAACCCCATGTGTTGTTGTCTTCTCTCGACGAAACGGTCATCCAACATGGTGCCCCGTTCAACCTCGGTATTCACCGCTATCAAGGCGGTGTATATAGCCCTAATGGACATAAATACCTCAGAGAGTTTGACTGCGAAGACGTCCCCCGTATGACTTATCGCGTTGGCGGTGTTATTTTGACTAAAGAGAAAATTTTTATTTCTCAAGAAAATCGTATCTTGATACGTTACACCCTCGTTGATGCCCACTCGGCAACAACTTTGCGTTTCCAGCCCTTCCTCGCATTCCGTGAGAGCAACAGCCTGTGCATGGCCAACGACGCTATTAACCGCGAAATTATTCCCGTCGAAAACGGTGTCGCTTCCTGCCTTTACTCCGGCTTCCCTACGCTCTATATGCAGTTCAGCCGCAAGGCACAGTGGGTGGACAACCCTAACTGGTACAACGGTATCGAGTATGTTAAAGACCTTGAGCGCGGCGTGCCTTACACTGAAGACCTCTGGGTACCCGGCTACTTCGAGCTTCCTATCAAAAAAGGCGAATCAATCATTTTCTCTGCCGGCGTCTCTGAAGTCTCTCCTCGTTCTCTCAAAAAAATGTATGAAAACGAGATCGCTTCTCGCACTCCGCGAAGCAGCTTCTTTAACTGCCTCAAAAACTCCGCAAAGCAGTTCTATCAACGCTCCGGCGAGAACATGTACGTCATTTCAGGCTATCCTTGGGGCGTGATTCTCGCTCGCAACACTCTGATGGCGTTGCCCGGCTTGACTTTAGCTATCGACCACGTCAACGACTTCGAAGCTATTATGTCTACTATCGCCCACGACTTAGTGGCTTACATGGACAACGGAAAACTCTCTGACCGCATTAACGGCATCGACCTCCCCGACATCCCTCTCTGGATGATTTGGGCTTTGCAACAATACGCAAAAACAGTGTCGCTTAAAGACGCTCAAGAGCTGTACACCGAGCTTGTAGCTCACATCCTTGATTATATTCTTGAAAATCAACACCCCAACCTCCACGTTGACGCAAATAACGGACTCGTATCTACTGACGGCACCAAAACCCCGGCTTCATGGATGAACTCAATGATTGACGGTCATCCCGTAATCCCACGCACCGGCTATCTCGTCGAATTTAACGGCTTGTGGTACAACGCTTTGATGTTTGGCGCAATGTTGACAGCCGAAAACGAGCAATACGCCGAACAACGCAAGGCTTGGCTCGCAGCCGCCGAAAAGATGGCTCAACCTTTCATCGACACATTCCTCAACGATGGCGGTTACCTCTACGACTACGTGAACGGTACATTCGCCGACCCATCTGTCCGCCCGAATATGGCTGTCGCTATCGGCATGGACTACTCTCCGCTTGACCGCCGTCAACGCAAGACCGTCCTCGATGTTGTCACTCGCGAACTACTGACACCTAAGGGCCTCCGCTCACTCTCACCTAAGAGCTACGGCTATCGCCCATTCTATCTCGGTAGCCCTTATGAACGCGAACTCGCACTCCACCAAGGCCCCGCTCGCCCATGGCTTATCGGTTTCTATGCCGACGCATACCTCCGCGTATTCGGCATGAGCGG
>CAYYAA010000130.1:0-5623 GCA_964469875.1 uncultured Bacteroides sp. | reverse complement strand
AATACTCCGTGCTGATATAGGGCGTTTTTATTTCAATTTGCCAAGTGCTTCAGCGATGCGACGCATAGCCTCTTTGATGTTGTCATCAGATGTGGCATAGCTGAGTCTGATATAGCCGGGAGCGCCGAATGCTGCACCGTCTACGGTTGCCACGTGGCCAACTTCGAGAAGGTACATTGCGAGGTCACCACTGTCATTAATTTTACGGTCGCCATAGCTCTTGCCGATATAGCTGCTTACCAACGGGAAGAGATAGAATGCTCCGGTCGGCTCGTTGACTTGCAAGCCGGGAATTTGACGTGCCAACTCAACGACAAGGTTGCGACGACGGTGGAAGGCTTTGCGCATTTCCTCAACACATTCTTGAGAGCCTGTATAAGCGGCTTCGGCTGCCTTTTGCGCTATTGACGAAGCACCTGATGTATATTGACCTTGCAACTTGCTCACAGCCTTTGCGATTGCAAGAGGAGCTGCACACCAACCAATACGCCAACCGGTCATGGCATAAGCCTTAGACACGCCGTTGATAAGGATTGTACGGTCTTTGATTTCCGGGAACGATGCCATTGATGTGAATGAGTCAGTGTAGTTGATATGCTCATAAATCTCATCGGCGATGATAAGGATTTCGGGATGTTTTGCGAGGACGTTGACGAGTCCGGCAAGTTCATCACGAGTGTAGACACTGCCTGTCGGATTTGAAGGTGAGCAGAGCAACAAAGCACGAGTGCGCGGCGTGATTGCAGCCTCAAGTTGTTCGGGAGTGATTTTGAAGTTTTGCTCAATACCGGCATTGACAGCTACTGTCTTACCTTCAGCCAACTTAACCATCTCAACATAACTAACCCATGCCGGCATAGGTATGATGACCTCATCACCGGGGTTAATTGTCGCGAGTATCACGTTGCACAATTCTTGCTTTGCACCGTTACCAACAACAATTTGTTCGGGAGTATATTCAACACCGTTTTCGTTACGTAACTTTTCAACGATAGCTTTGCGCAGGCTAAGATAGCCGGGGACGGGGGTATAGAATGAGAAGTTGTCTTCGATAGCTTTTTTAGCAGCAGCTTTGATATGGTCGGGAGTGTTAAAGTCAGGTTCACCGACAGAAAGATTGATAACATCAACACCTTGAGCCTTGAGCTCATTGCTTTTTTGCGACATTGCCAAGGTTGCAGATGCTGCTAACGCTTGGATACGTTGAGAGATAAAGTTCATATTCGAGAGGTTGTATAAATGAAGAATTTCTGCAAAAATACTCAGAATTATCTATATAATATGTATATGATAGTTTAAATTTTATCAATAAAACATCTAAGGGATTATAATTCTATTGATTTTCACTAACTTTGCAGAAAATCTAAGCAATTTAATCAACCGTCATGTCTAAACCATCGTTTTCTTGTCGTGTTATTGCCGTTGTCACGGTTGTAGCAATGATATTTTTCAGCTCTTGCCGCTCAGGCGAGGACAATGCTGATGCCATCTATGAACTTATTGGCAATGATGCCGTAGTTGCCGCATCTTGTGACTTGGGCGAGCTCGCCGGCCTTAATGATGACGACAACACATCAATCGGCACTAATCTGTCGCTCCCGATTCAAGTATTGTCGCGCTCAGTGCCAGTTGTGCGCGATGTCTTAGCGAGCTTGCGCGGTTACAGAGGGCTTGAAGTCAATCACGCTGTGGCTGTCTCTTACTCTTTGCAATTCCCTAACAACAGCTTCGCCATAATCCTTCCTGTCAAAGATGAAGACTTGCTCACTCAGTCACTAAAATCGCGCCGTTTCTCTTACGCCAAACGCGATGACTTTAAAGTCTTCCGCCGCAAGGCAACTGATGGCCTCGCCGTTGTCGTATATGACGATTTGGCATGGTTTGTCTTTGATGATGTTGAGTCAATTCTCGTTCAGAATGTCAAGAATCTAATTGACCGCGCATCCAAACAAGCCATCGACAGTTGGAAACTTGACTTACTGAAAAGTGACGTAACATTTTGCGCACTTTTTAAACACAAAGTCGGATATGCCGGAGGCGAATACAGCTCATTCACTCTCGACCTTAACGACATCAACTTCACCGTTGAAGGCAAAATATATGATGCCACAGGCAAACAGACCGCCTTTGACAAAGCCGAAAACTTCAGATTTATCGACACCGCCACTGTCGCAAAGACCTGCGGCAACAGCTTCTTCTCAGCAGCTTTCGCCATGCCTAAAGGCGTTGACAGCCGCCGTATCGTTGAGTCTATCATCGGCAACCCCGACCAGTCTGACGCTGAGACTGACTCGCTGCGCTCAACAATACGCCGCATCGTTGACAATGTTGACGGCACGATGGCTCTCAGCTTGGGCATTAATGGCGACGAATTGCTTGACATGGGCGCTTACGACCTCGATTTTGTCTGCAAAATGGCGCCCGGCAAGTCTGCTTACTGCCTCAAAAGCATTTCTAATCTCATCAAGGAATGGGGTTTGCTCCCCGAACAATCTTCTGCGACAACCGTTGTCTATGACCTCGGTGACGCCAAAATCAAGCTACAAGCCGAGGCTGACGACTATCTGACGGTCAGAATGGACGGTGGACAACATCCGAGAGTCTCTCCTCGCAAGTTTGACGCGACAAACCTCATCGGCTATGCCGTTGTCGACATCCCACGCAACTCTCAGATAGCAATCATCATGGAGGCAGACACTCGCCTTCAAGCTCAATTGCGCGTCACGCCTATGGGATTCTCTTTCAATGCCTCAGGCAACGCCGCTGCCGCAGACTTCCTGCTGACACTTCTCTCTCTGCTGTCATAAGTAGAACTATCATATAGCAATTATGGCTAATCCTATATCAAAAATTACACTTAACAACGTCTTGCCAAATGCCTTTCGCGACCGTGTGACCACGACAAGTGACATTTGGCTGACAGAAAATTTTGAGTTTAAACGCGGACATCTTTACAGCATCAACGCTGCTTCGGGTGTCGGCAAATCTTCGCTCTGTACTTTTATCTATGGCGCACGACGAGACTACGCCGGAACTATCACTTTTGACGGTCGCGACATACGCTCTTATTCGGTAAACGAATTATGCGAATTGCGCAAGTCAACTCTCGCATGGCTGCCACAAGAGCTTCTGCTCTTCCCCGAGCTAACCGTTATTGAGAATATACAGCTAAAGAACCGTCTCACAGACCGCTTCAGCGATTCAGAGATTAAAGAGATGCTCGGTCAACTGTCTATCGACACATTCTATAGCCGTCGTGTAGGCACACTCTCAGTCGGCCAACAACAACGCGTTGCCGCCGTGCGCACACTGTGCCAACCATTTGAATTTATCCTACTCGATGAGCCGGTGAGCCACCTCGATGAGGTCAACAACAAGGCGCTCGGTCAGTTGGTGACACGTGTCGCCCACAGCAACAATGCTGCCGTTATCACCACCTCTGTCGGCTATGACCTCCAACTCGATGCTCCCGATGTTAAACGCATTAATCTCTGATTGACTGCCTTATGATGAAGAAATTATTAAGCAAAAACATAAACATCTGGCAATTAATCGGATATGCCGTCGCCAGCCTTATCGGATTGTCAATCATCATGTTGGCAATGATGTTCTATCTCGATGTACGCACCGTTGTCAGCGATGATGCCGAGGACGAATTAGAACGCGACTACTTAACGCTAACAAAGCCCGTTGGCATGGTCAACATCTCAAGCGACCGCACTTGCTTCACACAAGACGAGATTGATGACCTTGCAGCTCAACCTTGGGTCAAGCGTGTCGGCAAGTTCATGGCTTCCGACTTTGAGGTCTCAGCTTCTGTGCAATTTGGCCAGCGCAGTATGTCAACAGCACTATTCTTCGAGTCCGTTCCTGACGAATTTATCGACATCGACACTCACGGCTGGTCTTTTGACCCTGCTCACCCTATCATCAACATTATCTTACCAAAGGACTACCTCGCACTCTATAACTTCGGCTTTGCTTCCTCACAAGGACTGCCTCAAGTCGGCGAAGGTCTGCTCTCGTCTATCCCGATGCAGATTACGATTTCCGGCAATGGCAAAACAGGAACTTACAGCGCACGCATCATAGGCTTCTCAACGCGCATCAACACTGTCGCCGTGCCTGCTGAGCTAATCAAATGGGCACACGGCATTTACGGCAAGCCGACAGAGCAAAAAATGCCGTCTCGACTTATCGTTGAGGTCAGTGCAAAAGGCGACCCCGCTATCAAAGATTATCTTGAGAGCAACAACTATGAAACCGCCAAGGACAACGCCAACGACGGCAAGATTGCCTACATATTGTCGGTTATTACCGCTGTAGTAATTGCTATCGGTGCGATTATCACCGCTTTGGCGTTCTTTATCCTCACACTCAGCCTCTACCTGTTATTGGAGAAGAACCACGAGATGCTCCACAAGCTGATGCTACTCGGCTACTCTCCGTCGCGCGTCGGCTCTTATTACTACATAATGGTGGCAATTATTAATGCCGCTGTATGTCTCGGAGCCATAGGCATCTTGCTCGCCATCAGCCCCGTGTGGGAGACTCAGCTCGAAGCAATAGGCATGACCTCAGTCAGCCCGGTGTCTATCATACTTAGCGGCGTGATTTTTACTTGCGTTATGACAGCGGTAAACATTCTGATTATCCGCACTCGCGTTCGCAGCTACTTCAGCTAACCAACGCAGCCAATATCGCAAAGACAATGGCGAAACGCAACATCGACTTTGATGTTCTGCCCAAAAGCGGATTGAGTGCAGCTCCGTCAAGCCGCTTCATATCGCCTACGATTGACGCTACTTCTTCCAAATAGAATAGCAACAATACGGGTGACCAAGCACCCAAATTTACATACCACACAGGCGCGGTTATTGCAGCAGCAATAATCGCGTTTGTCATATAGAGCTTGCGCATAAACGGACGACCGAATTTGACAGCAAGCGTATGCTTGCCCGACTCCCGGTCATCATATATATCACGATAATTGTTTATTATCAACACGTTTGCGCCCATCAGACCTGCTGCAACAGACATCGTCAGTGCTTCACCGCAGTAAGTGCCGGTCTGAACATAATAGGTCAAGTTAACAGGGATAATACCGAAAAAGAAGAACACGGCAACTTCGCCCAAGCAGTGACGAGACAGCGGATAAGGCCCTGCGCTATACGACAACGCACCGACTGCAATTATCAGCCCGGCAATAATCAGCCACCATCCGCCCCAATAAATCAGAGACAGCCCGTCGAGACACGCCAAGCCAAGCGTAATAAATGTCGCATTACGCATTGACTTAGGCGTAATATCGCCCTCGGTGACTCCACGACGAGGTCCGACACGTCCAACTTTGTCAAGCCCGCTCTTAAAATCATAATACTCATTTGCGAAGTTTGACGAAATCTGCGCCAACACCGCAAAGACAAGACACAACACAACCGGCAAAAAATTCTCTTCGCCGTAAATAATACTCACGCCTAACGCGATTATTACTCCCGCCACTGACACCGGCAAGGTGCGCAGACGCATCGCTTCTACCCAACATTTAATTTTTGTCATAATGGCAACAAAGTTAACGATTTTTTCCGAACCTTTTACTCCAACTTAATGTTTTAGCACCAAC